>CAILKC010000149.1 GCA_903834675.1 uncultured Victivallales bacterium
CACCGCATCTCCACCGGGCATTCTGGAGATGCGCCTGGCCTCAGGCGCGGCGGTGGCCCCCCACCGCATTTCCATTCCCCTGGAGAGGCGCCTGGCCTCAGGCGCGGCGGTGGCCCTCCACCGCATTTCCATTCCCCTGGAGATGCGCCTGGCCTCAGGCGCGGCGGTGGAGCCCACCGCATCTCCACCAAGCGGCGGTGGAGCCCACCGCATCTCCACATGAAACCGCCCAGCTCGCTCTCTCTGGTTCAGTACGCGCCCTCGGCGCTGAGCACGGCGCGGCCGGTCCGCATGAGGATATACAGGTCAAGCCAGACGGACCAGTTACGTACGTAGAACGCATCCAATTCAGCGCGTTCCCGGAAGGACCGCGTATTGCGGCCGGAGACCTGCCAGAGGCCGGTGAGGCCGGGATGCACGCGGGTGTAGAGGGAGAAGGCGGGGCCGTAGGAAGTGACCTCGGCAGCGACGATGGGGCGGGGGCCAACCAGGCTCATGTCGCCGCGGATGACATTCCACACCTGGGGCAGTTCATCGAGGCTGAGGCGACGCAGCAGCCGGCCTACGGGGGTGACCCGCCGGTCGTTCCTGAGTTTGTGTGTCCGGTCCCACTCTTGGCGAGCCTCCGGGGAGCCGGCCAGGTCGTCCGCGAGCAAGCGGTCTGCGTCGGTGTACATGGTGCGGAATTTCCACATGCGAAACGGCTTGCCGCCGCGGCCCAGCCTGGTCTGGCCGTAGAAGCCTGGCCCGGGCGAGGTCAGTCGTACGACGGCGGCGATGGTCAGGATCGCCGGCGCCAGCGCCGCCAGGCAGACGACGCCGATGGCCAGGTCCGCGAAGCGCTTGCAGAGGCGAGGCACGGGGAGCAGCAGGTTCTGCCGTACTTCGAGGCCAAGAATCGTCTCGATGCAGCGCGAGTTAGCCCAGACGGCGGCGTGGCCCAGCACCGCGGGGATGACGAGGATATGCTGGAAGGACCGGCCAATGCGTTCGATCAGGGCCAGCAGGTCTTCGCGGGTCTGGCTGGGGATGACGATGATGGCGTAGTTGACTCCCTGGGCCGCGAGGCGCTCCGGTGCATCCAGGCTGCAAGCGAGGGGCAGGCCGTGTAGGGCAGGAGCGCTGCCGTCACAGTTCGGCGGCACCACGGCACAGGGTTTGAGCCCATACTCGGGGTGCCGCTGCAGCACGTGCAGAACATGGTCCAGGGCCTCGCCACCGCCAAAGATGACACAGGAGGCCCCCCACCAGGGGCGGCGCGCCAGCCAGGACCTGAGGCCGGCGCGGACGGCGGGCAGCAGCGCCAGACTCAGCATCCAGGCGATCAGGAAGACGGCCCGTGAGTATTGGCTGGAGGTCTTGGCAACGAAGGTGGCCGAGGCGAGCAGCAGGTAGCAGGTTGTCGTGGCAATGGTGCCGCGGCGGAGTTCCTCGGCCGGGCCCAGGCCCGCCCCCGGGTACAATGCTACGCCGTGGTACATGCCAACCAGGTCATAGGCGATGATGAACAGCAGCAGGCACGGCCACAGTTGACCGTAGAGCGCCGGGTCGTAGCGTCCGCGGCAGGCCAGGTAGCCGTAGACGGCGATGGCATTGCACAGGGTCAGGGCAGCCAAGTCTGCTCCGGCGAGGGCAATGGCGGTCAGCCGCGGGCGGCAGAGTTGGGCTTGTGGCGGGGAATACGGCGCCCCCTGTGGCTGGCTAGTCATGGGTACGGCCGCTTTCGTCTCCCGCAACGCGGAGGCGCGGTTACCGACGGACCGGCGCTTTAGCCGGCGCCGGTTGCAAGGTGGCGACGCCTATCTACATTGGCAAGGGCTATTATACCGCGTACGTCGGGCGGCACAACGAGCGACTGGTGGAGACGAAGATCATGACAACCGTGCTGATTGTGGTCGTAGTGGTGGCGCTGGTCGTGCTGATCGTCCGTGGGCTCTGGCGTGCCACTGCCGTACAGAAGGGCACCGGTTGTCCGTGCTGCGACAAGGCCATGGGGGTTGGGCACGAGCATGCTGGCGCCGGAGACAAGCAAGACGGCAAGAGCAAACCGACGTGCAAGGCCTGACGCATCGCTGGAGCCCGCGCCGCCAAGCCCGTTTCGGGTCCGCCGCGGCGGATCGCGGTAGCCGCCGTCGGCAAGACCCCCACACAACGGCGGTCATGTTGCGCGTTTGGTTATGTTGCGCCAGGCGGTCTGGCAGCTTTGTTGTTGCGGTTGCCAGTCAGCATTTGGCAACCTACCGAGCTCTGCCGCTCGATGCTCCGCCCCAGCGCGACGATGCATGACTCCGGCAAGGCTCTGGGAAGATGCGCCAACCTGCGCACCCGACCCAAGTAGAGGAACCGCTTCCTGACCAACTCCGCGCTCACACTGCGGATGGTCAGGGCGTAGTGCCGATAGCGCTCGCGAAGAGTGGCAAGCGTCATCACCGGGCCATCTGCGACTGCGACGGCCATGATGCACGTCCTTTCCGTGACTTGGGTCACGGAAAGAATATGCCCGTCGGCACCCTCGCCTGAGGTTGCGTAGAACAGAGCCACATCCCATCAAGCGTGCGTGGCAGGCGCAGCAACGCAACCTAACCCAACGCGCAACCTTACCGCCGTCTCGGGGGTCTTGCAGACGGCGGCTACCGTGAACCCGCCCGCAAGGGGTTGGCGGGGCGGGGTCCAGGGCCAGACGCGGGGCGGGGTCACGGCTCCGCGATCCTCGGTTCGGCGAGAATGCTCACCGTATCGCTGACGTGGATCAGCGCGGTCTCCACGATGCCGGGCGGCAGGACCGGAATCACCTCCAGCGGATGCGTGGCGTCGATCATGGCCTCGAACTCGCCGGTCTCGCGGAAATGCCAGTCTACCGTAATGTGGCCGTGCGGGGTCGGGATGCGCGCCTTGACCCAGTCAGTCATACCGAGCAGGGGGTTAAAGTACGCCATCCCAAAGCCCGGCACGGCCGGACGGATGCCGGCCAACTCCGTGCAGAGGTAGGCATTGGGCGAGACGCCGTAACCGTGGCAGGTGCTGCACGACGGCACGTCGGCGGAACGCCGCTCCGGGTCGAAGAGCTCCCACCAGGTCGTCGCACCACGCTGCAGCATCTGCCCCCAGTACCAGCGAATCAGCTTCATCGCCCAATCCCGGCGCTCCAAGGCAAAGGCCGCCTCCAGAACGAAGTACTTGAAGAAGGGGTTGTTGGCGTCACCGGCGGAGAACAACTCGTAGGGCGATTCATCGCAGAAGAGCTTGTCGAAGACAGCCCCGTACTGCTCGGGCTCGGCGATGCCCCCGTAGATGGCCAGCACATTCGTCTGCCAAGAACAGAACTCGCTCGCCTGACCGTCGTTCCAGCCGTCCGAGAAGAGCCCGCGTTGCTCATCCCAGGCCAACTGGCGGACCGTCTGCGCCACCCGGCCGGCACGGCGGCGCAGAGCCGCTGCACGCTCCACCTGCCCCGCCTGATTGAATAACCAAGCGCCGCTGAGCAGGGCCCGACAGTAGATCGCGTTCAGACCCGTCACAATGCCTTCACGATCGATATCCCCGTGATCCAGGAAACAATACGCCCCACAGGACTGGTGCAAGTTGGCGAGAACCTCGCGCCCGCTCAGGGCGACGCTGTGGTAGTAGTCCAGCAGGCGCTGCAGGGTGGGCAGCATCCGTTCCAGCAGTGCCTCGTCTCCGGTGTAGAGGTAATGCCGCTGCAGCCACACGGGCCAGGCCAGCGAGTAGTCCGGCATGTGCAGGAACATGTCGCTGGGGCAGACGGCATTCATCTCGCCGGTTTCAAACTGGACTCGGGCGAACTCCTCGATCGACTTGCCGGCCAGATCGTAGGCCCCAAAAGTGTGGTAGCCGGCCCATGACTGAATCATGGCATCGGTGATGTACTGCGTCTGGTCCTTCGCCGGGCTATCGAGGAAATGCACCTGCATCGTACTGCTCAGCGTCCGTCGGCCGGTTTCCCAGATGTCATTGAGCACCGAGTCTGAACAGGAAAAGGCGCCCGGGGACGGGAAGTCGCACTCGCGGACACACAATCCAACGCCGCTGACGTGGATGACGTCAACAGACTTCCGGGCCAGAAGCATCAGATATCGCAACCCCCGGGGTTGACACCCCCGCCAGGTGGAAACCCCCGCCCCCATGATCAGGGTACTGACACAGCGCCGCCCCTCGAGGATGACCGGCACCTGCCAATTCACAAAGTGCTCCCCCCAGATCACGTCCAGAACGTCGTCATCGCCGCCCCTCACCGTCAGTTCCGGACAGCCATACATCGTGTGGCCGAAATCCAGCACGATGTACTCGCCTTCGCGCAAGGCCACCCGGTCCAGCGGCGGCAGGCGGACCTCGGAAACCACCTCGAAAGCCCAGGTGCTGAGCACGGCGGCCACGTCCACGGGCGCCGCGAGGGCCGGGTCGAAGGCGGCGCGCGGCAGCGAGCCCAACTCCACGTTCCCCGAGAGCAGTGGCAGCGGCGTGCGGAAAGGCCCAAACAACGACCACCCCGCGGGCGCCTGGTCCTCGGCGCCACGCCGGAAAATCAGCAGGCCAGGATCGACTTCCGGCAACACCAGCGACATCCCCGCACTCTCCCGTTCGACCTGCTGGCCGAGCACGAGCCGGTTCCAGCCCCGGTGCAGCGGGATCACGGCCTCAGGGGGGGCCAAGTCCGCCTGCCCAAAACAAGGCTGACGACTCCGGTTCAGGTCGGCCCGCGGCGGCAACGGCTGCACCCCCTGCGCATTGACCTGCAGGCCATTGGCAAAGAGCCGATAGGGATCATCCGCATACACGTCCACCGCCAGATCGACGTCTTGCTCGCTATAAAGGAAGGTCTCAGCGACGTAGACGCCGCCGCCGCGCTCGCGGGCCAGATGGCCGAAGGAGACCCACGAGCCTGCCGTCGCGGCTTTCCCACTGCCCCGACAAAGGACCGCGGTGGGGCTGCGATGCTCAATACTCCACTGCGGACTGACGACGGCCTCCAGCCGCCCCTCCGTAGCGGACAGCTTCTCCACCAGGTCAGGAGCCCGCCAGGTGCGGGCATTGAACTCCTTGTTCTGCCAACCTTCAGGGTATAGCCCCAGGTCGACACACTCCGCAAACGCCCCAGACTGAGAGGAACGCGGCTGATTGGGCAGAAAGCAGTCGCCCTCTTTGCACAACCACGAATCGTCGGTCCAGACCGAGGGTTCACCGTTGATGTCAAGCTGCATCCACAGCCCGCACGGGTGTCGGCGCGACCCGAAGCGTGAGACGCTGGTATTGTGCGCCAAGACCGCAATGCTGTTCTTGCCGGTCTCCACCAGAAAGCCCACATCCAGACAGGCAACGTACGCATGTTCACTGGGGCTGGGTGGGGGGCCGAAGGCGATATACCGCCCATTGATGTAGAGATGAAACCGGGTCCGCGCCGTGATCCACAGCTCTGCCGAGGCCGGCGTCTCGTACAGCGTCACCTCGCGGCGGAAGAAAACGTAACTCTCCAGCCGGTCGGTACCGTGCCCCAGCCAGATCCACTTACCGCGTACTTCCTGCGGCAGCACATACTCGCGCATCGACATCTCCCGGAGTCCTGGCCGCGGCTTCGTTATTACCGCCTCCAGGCAGGGTGAAGACCAACAACCATAGGCTCTTGCAGAACCTCAGAACGGCTCGCTGAGACCGCTCGCTCTCCACGGGTTGCGCGGCCTCGACGACCTCACGCTGGAGGGCGAGACGCTAGCGAGCCGAGGGCTCGGCAAGAGCCTCACCCGATAGGAGATACTATAGGATGCTATAAACCCAAGTGGCGGCGAATGCGAACGCCAGAGCCTGGAAAAGCCACCGCCGAAAGG
>CAILKC010000150.1 GCA_903834675.1 uncultured Victivallales bacterium
CGCCTGGTCAAGTGTGACGTTCGCCGTCTCGATGGTGACTCTACCAACTCCGGCGATAGCGTCACGAGCGTTGATGCAGAGGTTCGCCAGAATCTGGTCGAGCTGGCCGTGATCGATCTTGACCGGCCACAGATGCGTGCCCGGCATCCAGTTCACGGCAATGTCCTCGCCCATCAGGTGCCGCAGCATCTTGAGCATCCCCGTCAAGGCATCGTTCAGGTCCAGCACTTTCGGCGCGATGACCTGTTTGCGGGCGAAAGCGAGGAGCTGTTTGGTGATGTCTGCCGAGCGCTGAGCGTCGGTGGCGATTTCGTCCAGGTAGCCGCGAACGGGGTGCTCAGGCGCTAGTTCGTCCTGGCACAGTTCAACATAGTTCATGATGCCCATAAGCAGGTTGTTGAAGTCGTGGGCCACGCCGCCTGCCAACCGCCCCACGGACTCCAGCTTCTGCGCTTGGTGAAGCTGGATCTCCAGCGCGGCACCCGCCTCCACCGCCAGCTTGCGTTCGGTGATGTCCATGATGATGCCGTGCCAGAGGGTGCCGCCATCATCCATTCGTTCCGGATGCGCCTGGGACCAGCGCCAGCGCAGGCCCTGCGAAGGCAGGGTAACCCTGAACTCGCAGTAGAACTCCCGCAGGGTACGGGCCGATTCCTGAATGGTTGCGGCCACACGGTCGTGGTCGTCCGGATGTAACCGCCCGAACACCGGGGTGGCATCCTCACGCACTTCCTCGGGCGTGACTTCGTAGATGCCGTACATGCCGGGACTTGAGTAGGGGAAAGCGGAGCGCCCGTCTGGATACAGCCGGTACTGGTAGACGACACCGGGGACCAGACGAGCGAGGTTCGCGAGCAGTTCGTGACTTCGCATTCGCTCTTCATCGGCATGCTTGCGCTCGGTGATGTCCGAGAAGATGCAGGCGAACTGCTTGGGCGCGGGCCGAAACGCGGTCACCTCAAAATGCTTCTGCAGGTCGGCGGCGTACTCCTGGAAGAAGGCCGGTTCGCCGGTGATGGCTACCTTGCCGTACGCCTCGATCCAGCGCCGCTCGGTACCGGGCAGCGCCTCCAGAACGGTCCGCCCCACGACCGCTGCCGCCCGCAGGCCGGTCATGCGCTCAAAGGCCGGGTTGACGGCCAGAAATCGGTAGTCGGCCGGGTTGCCCTGCTCATCGCAGATGATCTCATGCAGAGCGAAGCCCTCCAGCATCTCCTGGAACAGCGTCCGGTAGTTCTCCTCGCTCTCCCGCAACTCATCCTCGGCCTGCCTGTGCATCAGCGCGGCACTGATGTGCGCCGCGATTCCTTCCAGAAGCTCAACCGCTTCCAGGGTGAAGCATCCTTTACGCCGGTCGTTGAGGTGGATCAAGCCCACAATCCTGTCCCTGCCCCGGATCGGCACCAAGGCCATGGACGCATAGCCGTGATGCATGCACTGGTTATGCGGATGGTGTCGAGGGTCTTGGTCGGCAGGCAGGTCGAGCAAAGGGAACGAGTCGTTGGTCCAGAAGCTGCCCCCCCGCGTGAAGAGCGGATGGGATGGGTCGGTCTTGCCAGAAATGACCAGACCACAGGTGCATTCCAGGCGGACGTTGCCGTCCTTGTCTCGGCAGACCCCACCGTCCGCGCCGCGCTCGACCAGCGTATTCTCGGTCAGCAGAAAAGCTTCGGAGAAGCCTTTCTGAGTGACATAGGGAAAGTCGTCTCCGTCTTGCAGGCGGATGCCCACCGCATCGCAGCCGGTGCGCCTCTTCAGTACGGCGAGAACGCGCTGGACGAAATCCCGCGTCGGCCCCGGCTCGTCGAGGCTTTGCCGGATTTCCAGGCCCATCTCGCGGTATGCTTCCGCCCGCTTGCGTTCGGTGATGTCGCTCGCCGCGCCAACGGTTCGGCAGACCCTCCCGCCTGCATCCCGGACCTGGAAGCCTCGGTCGTGAACCCAACGTGCGCTCTCATCGGGCCGACGGATGCGATACTCAAGGTCGTAAGGTTCGCCCTCGGCCAGGCGAGCCAACGCCGCCAGGACGACGGGTTGGTGTGCCGGTTCGATGGCCGTCATCCAGTCGCTAGGATTGGCATACAGGCTTGCCACGCTGCGGCCCCAGATCTCCTCGTAGGCCGGGCTGATGTAGAGCATCTGCTGGCTGTTCGGTGTGGTGCTCCAGAACACATCGCTAATCGTCTCCGCCAACTGGCGGAATCTCGCCTCACTCTGCCGCAGCGCCTCCTCCGCCTGCTTGCGCTCATTGATGTCGCGCAGAAAGGCCACCACCTGCCCGCCCAGGTCGGGCAGGAACAGGACGCTGGCTTCCACATCGAACAGGGTCCCGTCCTTACGGCGATGCCGGGACTCGAAGCGATCCTGACCCTGCGCCGTGATCTTCCGGA
>CAILKC010000151.1 GCA_903834675.1 uncultured Victivallales bacterium
GGAAGGTCAGCGCCAACAGGCAGAGCGTGCCTTCCGACAGCGCCCACGACGGGACTTCGAGCCCGTTGGCGTACTGGACCATCAGGTACCGGTGCCGGTCCTCCGGGCGCTCGACCACACGCATGCCGCTGACATCGCGCAAGGCCGTCTGAACGTGCCCGAGCCAGTCGCGGAACACCTCCGGCTTGCGGCGCGCCAACACCTCGACCAGCCACGGGAAGTTGGCCCCAGTACCGCAGAACGCGTCTCCCTGGCCGGGCTTCGCCGGGACTCGCAGTGCCTCTGGTTGCAGGTTAACCCGGATCACGCTACTCATGAGCACCGACTCCAACCAGATGGCCGTAGGGAACTCCACTTGCGAGAGACTGCCGAAGATCGGCCGCTTGCCCGTCGGACGGTAGATGATCTGGTATGACGACTCGTCCGGGCGCGCGGGGTCGAAGGACTCCGGGTAGAGCGCATACTCGCCCCCCGGCTTCGTTCTTTCGGCAAGCGAACACCAATAGGGATCGGTGCGCGGGGTAAAGAGCGTCTCCCGACCATCGGCCGTGGGCGCGGAAGCGGTCCGCGCCTCCTTGCTGGTCAGCAGCACCCGTTCGTCAAGAATCCTGGCCGCGCCGTTTGCGTCCAGACCCACCGCCACTTCGTAGCGTATCGCGTCGGCTCTGCCGCCGGTGAACAGATGCAGAGGCCTCCGGACCTCCTGCGGCACCGTTGCCTCGATAGCGAGCTCGAAGCGGTCGCCCTCGCGACCCCAGAGGAGATCATGGATCGAGCCACGCTCCGCCACTGCCTGGTCAACCCCGTCCACTACCAGTCGGTTCAGGAACGCCAGCACGTCCAGGAACGTGGACTTGCCGCTGGCGTTGGGTCCAACCAGCACCTGGAACTCGCCCAACTCCTGGCTGATATGGCGCAGACACCGGAAGTTCCTCGCCTCGATGCGCGTGATCATCGTGTCTCCTCCTGCCTGGCGGGTCCGACCCGGTGACTCGGTGACTCGGAGACGCGGCGAGCCAAAGATGCGGAGACGCGAGAAGGCGGGACCGATTCCGGTGGCTGTTCCTGAGATATGCCGATCTGCGTCATAACCTCGTACAGGCCGACAGGCATGTGCAACGGCAACTCGCCGGACTTCAGATCGTCCCGCAGTGCCACCACTTCATGCCAGGGCTTCCAGGGGGTCTTTGCCATCTCAGCGCCTCTCGAAATGCGTGTGGAGCCGCGTTTCGAGGGCTTCCACGTCCTCTTTGCAGAGTGATCTGACTCGTGGGTAACTCGCGGCGATCATGTTGCCGAGCGGCAGGCGCCCTTGGCCTGGCTGATCGGCCAGACCGACCCGGGTGACATACGGGTCGAAATACCGTTCCTTCATATCGCGCTCCGCCCGGATGTCCCGCCAACGCCAGTCTGTTGGCAGATCCTCGCATGCGGCAAGTGCCCAGACCTCGACTTCCTGCCAGGCGTGCTCACCCATGAGGATAGCGCCTGCACTGAGACCGGCGTACCCGGCGGCTCGCCTCTCCAGGTCGTCGAGAGAGACTCGCCGGCCTGCCTCGCCGTCACGGTCGACCATCAGGAGGAATACCTGGACCATTCCCTGGTAGCGGTCCAGGATGTCCGCGATGTTCTCCCAGTCCAGCGCCTGGCTGATCCCGCCGAGCAACGGATCCTGGCAGACCCGCACGTTCGCCCGTGGCTTGCCCAACGCTGTCATCATCGCCTGGACGAGCGGTTTCAGGATGTACTGATCCTTGCGGAAGTCCTCGGGTATGACCAAGACGTTCATCGGTTCTCCCCTCCCGCACCAGCTTCCCCCGTGGCCAGGAAGGAGACGGCATCCTCCAGCCAGCCGCTGGCGTGGAGCTTGGCCAGGTCGCCTTTCTCCAGCAGCTCCCGGGCATGGGGAATGTCGATGATCCGCTTGATGCGCGCGTCGGGCGTCTCCTCAAGCCGGTAGATCAGCGAGGCATGCTTTCGTGCATCCTCGCTCAAAAAACCCAGCAATTGCGGTGAGTGGGAGGAGGCAACCAGTTGGACCTCGCCAGTCTTGACCTTCTGCTCGATCAATTGCAGGAGCAAGTGAAGCCTGGTCGGGTGTATCCCATTCTCCAGTTCCTCGAAGAAGTAGAACCTCGCCGGTGAGGGTCCCAGCAGGGCCGCGATCATGGCCAGGAACCTCAGCGTTCCGTCGGAGGCGCTGTAGGCGGACGTCTTGCGCCCGTCCTTCTCAATCAGACTGACGAGGATCTTGCCAGTCTGATCCGGTATGAAGTCGAAATCCATGACGTCCAAGGGGGTCAGCGCCCGAACCCAGTTAATCAGTGCCGCCTTTGCCTGTTCCTTGGTGTAGATGGCCTGCAGGACGGACGAGAGATTCTCGCCTCGATCCCCCAGGATGTCCTGCCCCGGGATCGATGGCAGGCGCATCGCTTCAGGGGCCAGGTCCAGGAAGCGCATCGAGCCAAGCTCGGAGAGGAAGCGATGTGCGTGGTCCTTTGTCGAGATTGACGCTTCCTTAAGGTCTGCGATCTGGGAGAGAACCGGTTGGTGGGCAACGAACTGCAGCCGTTTGCCGTGCTTCCTGTTGTCTCCTCCTCTAGGGAGTCGCGCGTAGATGAAGCCGGGGTTGTCCCCCTGGTCAGGCGGATCATCGGCCGGGTGCGTGTCAAAGACCATCGCGCCGATGTCCCTTCTTGTCGGTAGGAAGCCCAGGAATCCGTGCTTACGGTGCAGCGATTCACGGACCACCCGTGGAGGGCGCCTCTCGTCTCCCACGTCCACCTCGATCCGGTACCGGTAGGCACGCAGGTCAGACAGCGTCGTGATCTCCATGGCAAAGGCTGGCTGGCCTGGGTAGGTCGCCTCTCTAGTCCCGCCACGGATACCCTTCCATTGCAGCACGCCGCCCTCGACCCATTTCTCGCCGATGATCTCGGCCAGAGTGTACTCGCGCGAGACACCGTGCAGGAAACGAAATGCATCCCGGATGTTGCTCTTGCCTGACGCATTGGTGCCGACCATCACGGTCAGCGGTCCCAGCTCCAGGTTGGCATCACGGAAGTTCTTGAAGTTCGCCAATCCGAGCCTTGTGATCATGTGTTTCCCTCGCTCTCTTCCAGTGCCAGGGCTTGCTGCCTATCATCCCTAACCGCACCGCGCGCGCCGATGTGGTTGCTGAGGCTTTCCAGTAATGTACGCTCTTCGCTGCCGGCTTGGGCCAGCTCGATCAGGGACTGCACCAGGCGCCGGAACAGCTCCTGGCGGCGCAGCCCGTTATCGTCGAGGTACTCATCGACCTTATGGACGTCGCCCGCCTTCCACAGGTGCATCAGGCGGTGGACGCGGTCAATCAGCGGCACGGGCCGACCGCTGGGCGCGTCATAGCCCAGCGAGCGGTTCGTGCGCTGCGCCCAGGTCTTCAGCTTGATCAGGCTGCCCCCCGCCCCCCCCTCGTCGGGGTCGGTGGGCTCGTCAGATTCGTCGGACGGGTCAGACGTGTCGGACTCTTCCTTGTCGTCGTCGGCATTGCTCCCCTTGTGCGCGATCAGGTCCCACGTACCCTCCAAGTCGCGGTCGGCCAGGCCGCAGGCGGTGGCGTAGAGGATGCACGCCCCAGCGGGAGCGTCATCCAGGCCGAAGTCATGGCGGTGTAGCAGATAGTAGGCGGTCGGGGCGTCCATGCGTTCCGCAGCGGCCAGATCGACCCCCTTCTCACCGCTCAACACCTGACCGACCACGAAGTCCACCACCATGCGCCGAACA
>CAILKC010000152.1 GCA_903834675.1 uncultured Victivallales bacterium
GCACGGTATCGTCCTGCAAAGCCCCGACATCCGCGCCGGCATCGCTCTGCTGGGCGCGGCGCTGTGCGCCCGCGGCGAGAGTCATATCCGCAATGCCGAGTCCATCGATCGCGGCTGTGAGAGGATCGAGGAGAAGCTGCGCGTCCTCGGCGCGGACATCGAGCGGGTGGACGGCTGAGGCCGCTGGGGAGGCGGGGAGACGGCGGAAGGGGGAGACGGGGAGACGGGGAGACGGGGAGACGGGGAGACGGGGAGACGGGGAGACGGGGAGACGGGGAGGCGGCGACTGGAGGAGACGGAGAGGGAGACGGCGGAGAGGAAAACAGGGATCAGGGATCAGGGATCAGGGATCAGGGATCAGGGATCAGGGATCAGGGATCAGGGATCAGGCCGGACATAGCGGAATGAGACTTGCCGACGCGGTTCCGATTCCGCTCCGGCCGGGACGCGGCGGACTTCGGGCGGAATGGGAAGCGCCTTGTCATACGAGGTTGCTGCAAGTCTCATACAAGCAGAGCCCCCAGCCCGCCGCGCTCACGGCACCCGTTCAGGGTCACCGCGGCCTCGCACGAAAGGGGGAGTGGCTCAGCGGCGCGTTCGTTCCTGGGGAGCTTCGGCCTCCAGGGACCGGGAGGTGGGCGCCGCTCACTTGGGGGCGGCGGTCGGGGCGGCGGCGCGGTCTTCGACCGGGTTGATTTCGGCGTGGTCGAAGCGCACGCGGGTTTTCCAGCCCTCGCCGTCGAGGCGGAGTTCCTTGACGAACCAGAGATCCTTGTCGTGCTTCTTGGCGCCCTTGAGTTCCAGCTTGCGCCAGGGGGTTTTGGCGTCGGGCCGGTACCACTCGGCCTTGAGGGGGTAGCCGTGGCTGGCGCTGAACCAGACGCGCACGCAGCCTTTGCCCTGGGGATGGGCCAGCTCCATGACGCGGCAGGAGCGCAGCAGGAAGTCTTCCGCCGGCAGTTCTCGCCGGAAATCCCAGTAGATGAACGCGAAGGTGAGGTCTTCCGGTTCGATGCCGAACTCGAACAGTCCGGGTGGGGTTTCCCGGTCGGGCAGGTCCACGCGGGTGGTGGCTGGCTCCTTCCCGCCGTGCTTCTGCTCGAAGCCGTAGACGTTGGTGTCATTGAGGACGAGCTGGGCATGCAGGGAGTCGGGGGTGAAGGTCATCCTCAATCTGACGGTGCCGCGGCGTTCCCCCTTTTGGTCGGAGACGAACTGGATCGTGCCGGTTGCCTCACCCCAGGCTTCCTGCTGGAACGGGCGGCGGACCTCCTGGAGGAAGGCCATCGCGGTAAGGCCTTTGAGGGCGGCGTTGGCGGCCTCCGGCTCGGCTGCCTCCTGGGCCCGGCCGGAGAGCGGTGCTGCCAAGAGGGCCACGACGGCGGCGCCGATGTAACCTAGCGAGCGTATGCCTATCATTGCGGGTATTTCCCTGCTTCTGCGGGCGCCAGCGCTACTCTTCCTCGACTCCCTGCGGGAAGTATTCCATGTCGTTGGTCAGCAGGATCTGGTCGAGCCGGATGCCGTCTTCGCGATTGAGAAGGTAGAGCGTGGTGGTGCCCTTTTCCAGGGAGAACTTGCCGGGCACCTCGAGCCAGTGCCAGGCGTCGTAGGTGCCGTCGTTGCCGACGGTGAGAATCTTGCCGTTTTCGCCCAGGCGCACGCAGACGGTGTTGCCGCAGGAGCCTTCCCACCAGGCCCGTACCCAGATTTTGCAGGAGACAGGCGTGGCGATCTGCAGCTCGTAGGTGGCGCCGCCGTACTTCAGGTCGGGGTCTTTCCCCTCGGGCGGCACGCCTTTCAGGTCGGGTATGCGTAGGATGGTGCCCTTGGCCGACTGGGAGTCCGGGCCTTTTTCGAAGGGCGGGGTGAAGAGCTTGGCGTTCGCGGCGGCGTTGAGGACGCGGAAGAAATCGGTTGAGGAGGCGCCGGTTGGCGCCGCGACGGCGGCGGCCGGGGTTGCGGCCGGGGCCATGGCCGGCCGGAGGGCGGCGCCGGGGGTCGCGGTTGGGCGTGGTCGGGCACTGGCGGAGCGTCGGGCCAGCGCGTCCGCCTTGGGCAGGGCGAAGAGCAGCGCGGCGGCGGCGAGCAGGAGGATACCGGCGAGGACGGTGCGGCGCCAGCCGACGGCAAAGGTTGCCGGCGTCTGGGCGTCGGCGGCGCCAAAGGCGACGGCCAGGGCCAGGATCAGGAACCAGGCTGGGCCACGGACGAACGGGTCGGTGACCAGCAGGGCGGCCAGGGAGATGGCGAGGGCGGTGGCGGCGCCGAGGAGCAGGGGCTGGGTCTTGCCGCCGGCGACGAAGGTTTCCGCGGCGCGCACCATCCCCGCCAGCAGGGCGAGGAGAATAAGGATGGTGGCGGGAAAGCCGGTGCTCGCAAGCAGGATGCCCAGGCCCGACTGCGTATCGGTTTCGATGTCATTGACGTTGGTCTTGGGCAACTCGCCGTAGCCGCGGCCGATATA
>CAILKC010000153.1 GCA_903834675.1 uncultured Victivallales bacterium
GGACGAGGGGCGGAATGGGACGCGCCTGGTGTCAAACGAGGTTGCTGCAAGTCTCATACAAGGGTTCAGGGTTCAGGCCGGACATAGCGGAATGAGACTTGCTGACGCGGTTCCCATTCCGATCCGGCCGGTACGTGGCGGATCGCCTGGAGGGCGGCCCTGCGTGGCCGCCGCGGCGCCGACGCAGCGGCGCCCTCCAACGCCCCTCGTCCGCCGCGGCGGACGAGGGGCGGAATGGGACGCGCCTGGTGTCAAACGAGGTTGCTGCAAGTCTCATACAAGGTGATACTTCCTGACACCTGAACACTCCGCTTGTCGAACAGGGTTTTGCATGCGGCTCTCCTTTTCCACTCAGGCATGATCGCGTGGATTCGGGTTCAACGGCCCGGCCCGGCGGCCACGTACACGCCAGTATACTGCACGATGTCCGGTCCCGCGGCGGCCAGGGTCAGGAGCGCCTCGGCAGCGCCCGGCGGGAGGCTTACACGTCCCTTCAGCTTCTGCCATTGGAAGCTGTCGGCAGAGGGTTCGAGCGTCCACGCGGTCCCGATTTCGGCACCGTCGCGGGCGCGGAAAGCGAGCGTGACGCGGCTTTGCTGGGCGGGGAGGTCTCGCGGGCCCAGGGCGTTGGGGGCGTAGACGCGAGAGAACAGGCTGAGGTCCAGCGCCGTCGCCTCGGGTGGCAGACGCACGGTGGTTTCCGCCCGCCCGGCGGGCCCCAGCTCCAGGCAAGCGCCGCCGGGCACCAGCCCGCAGCCGTCGTCATGCACCAGTTCGGCGCTCAACCCCTTCTCCGACGCGGTGGCGCGCCGACGCAGGCCGAAGCGTCCGGCGCCAAGGTCGGCACGGACGCGGTAGGCGCCGTCATTGCCGGCCTGGCTGCCGCGCACCAGCAACAGGTCGTAGGGGCGAAGCGGCAGGTCGCAGGTGACGGTGGCGCTGCGCAGGTCCTGGTCACGGTCGAACGACAGCGCCGCGACGGGCGCCCGGAACGGCCGGTTCGTCGAGGCCTTCCCAGTCAGCCGCCAGGCGTCCGCCGCCCCTGCCGGGTCGGCGGCGAAGTCCGCATTGCCTACGAGGTTGTCGGGGCGGCTGTGATCGCTTTCGAGGAGGTAGGGCCGCGGCTCAGCGGCGGACAGGCGCCAGGCCGGCGGGGTGGCGGCGTCATCGACGTCCAAGGCAACGGCATCCAGCCCGGCCGCGACGGCGCCCGTGACCAGGACGTGCAGCGTCTGCTCACGCAAAGCCGCCAGGGGTAGGTCGGCCGTGAGGCCGACAGGGTCCGAGCTGGATTGGAGGACGGTCCACCCCGCCGCGGCCGCATCCCAGACCTGCGGGGGCAGCAGTCCGGTTCCCGCCAGTCGTAGCCGGAGTCGGCGGGGGGCGCCGTCCGGCTCAAGCCCGAAGCGCAGCAGGATACCGTGGCCGATCGCCAGGCAGTGACCGTCGGCGCTGGCGATGAGGCCGAGTTCGTCATTGCGGCGGATGGCGTCGAGCGAGAAGCCTTTCTCGCTCTGGTGGTCGGGGTCGGGGTGGTCCGGCTGGCTGGTATGAAATGGCCGGGCGCCGCCGGCCAGGAGGTCCGCAAGCGGGGCGGGCGGGCGGTTGAGCACCCAGCCTTTGAGGCAGGGCCGCGCCTGGGTCAGGCCCATCTGCCCGAAGACCCAGAGCAGGCCCTGGATGGCCGCCAGCTGGCCATCGGTATCCGGATGAATGCCGTCGCCGACCTGGGAGCGCAAGGGTGGGTCCAGCGCCAGGGTCAAGGCGGAGACATCGATGAACCAGGCCTTTTCCGCGGCGGCCAGGTCGCGCACCCCGGCCGCATTCTGCAACACCTTCTCATTGAACGCCGGGTGGCTGCCGCCGCGAGCGCCTTCATCCACGGGAAAGGGGCTCATGAGGACGGGCACCGCGCCCATGGCCCGGATGCGGCGAAGCATCTCGCGCCAATTGTTCAGCCTCGCCGCGGGGAGAGCACCATCGTTGATGAACATCAGGCAGACCACGTCGGGGCGGTGCCGCGCCACACGGACTTCCCAGCCGGGCTCGACGCTGACCGCGGTTCCCTGGTAATCGCCCCGGGCGGGCTCGACCAGGTAGAGTTCCGTGTTCAA
Organism: uncultured Victivallales bacterium; assembly: GCA_903834675.1. The sequence goes on from CAILKC010000153.1 coordinate 2,115, forward strand.
CGTCGGCGGGTGTTCGGCGAGGTAATCGATGGTGTAGGTCTGGTCGCCGACGGTCACTTTCATCCCTGGAAATGGCCCCATGCCCCAGTGGACGTCAGTACCGTAGAGGATGCGGTCGCCCTGGGCCAGGCGGGCGCTGCCGCCGGTCATGGGTTTGACCAGCGCGTCGGAGTTGCTGCCGCCCACCGCGGTGTTGATGACGCGCACCGGCAAGATTCGGCTCAGAAGCTGCGGATAGTCGATGGCCAGATTGCGGCCCGTGGTCTGGCTGTCGCCGGTGAACACCACCCGGACCATCGAGTCGACGGTGATCGAACGCATGTCGGCACCCTCTGCGGGCGGGACGGCCAGGCCCAGCACGACGGCCATGGCGATCCCGGATGAAGATATGGAAATGCTCACGCCGGTAAGGTGCATGGTCGCTCCGGGGATGCAAGGTGTGGCACGGGCGCCCCGTTGCGCCGTCCGTACCTAGGCATTATCGTGCCATCGAGCCACCCGACAGGACGCCGGGCAGGGTTCTTCGGAGCGCTTGGCGGGCGGTTGCCGGCGCCGGGGCTACAGGCTGGGTGCAGGATTGGGCGTCAGTCCAAACGAGGAGGAGGTTGGCCATGGCAGATGCTTCCCCGCTGGCGGCGAGCGAGTTGGCCCGGTTTGCCGAGAGCAACCGTCCCTGGCGCAAGCCCGTGCCGCTGACGCTGACCGTCGGCCAGGAGGCGGGCGACCTGCGCGGCGACGACGAGAAACCGCTCCAGGCCGGGGTCGACTACCTGCACCGGCTGGGCGGGGGGACGCTGCAGATCCTGCCTGGCGTTTACACCCTGCGCAATGCCATTCACCTGGCCCCTCACATCACCCTGCGGGGTGCGGGCGCAGCCACGGTGCTCAGGATGGCCCCAAGTGTCACCACGGCGCTGGTGCGGGACTCCGACTGGTACGAGTACGTGGTGCAGGTGCAGGATGCCGCCGGCTTTGCGCCCGGGGGTGGCATCATGTTGAGCACCAAGAATGAGCAGGGCGTCCCCAAGTACCTGTTTGCCACGGTGACCGCGGTGCAGGGCAATCTGGTGTTTTTCGACCAACGCACCGAGGCCTGCTTCTGGCGGTCGGGCGAGTCCACCGCCTCGACGCTCTTCTCGCTGCTCAGCGGCCGCAATGTCGACGACGTCCGCATCGAGGAGCTGGTGCTGGACGGAAACCGCGCTGCCTGCGGTCAGGTCAATGACAACTACGGCGCCGCCGTCTTCCTGCAGTACTGCAATCGCTGGGAGTTCCGGGAGGTTACGGCCCGCAACTACCACGGTGACGGGTTCAGCTTCCAGGTCTGTGACGACATCCACTTCGAGGGATGCCAGGCTCTGAACAATGCGGACCTCGGCTTTCATCCTGGCAGTGGCTCGCAACGCCCGCGGTTCCGCCGCTGCACGGCGCGGGGCAACAGCCAGGGGCTGTTCTTCTGCTGGGGGGTGTCCGATGGGCAGGCGGAAGACTGCGTGCTGTCAGGCAACCTGAGGTACGGAATCAGCCTCGGCCATCGCGACACGGACAACCTCATCCGCGGCTGCACCGTCGAGGGCAACGCCGAGGTCGGCATCCTCTTTCGGCAGGAACGGCAGCAGTTTTTCAGCGGCGACCGCAACCGGATTGAAGCCTGCCTCATCCGCGACAACGGCCCCGCCGACAGCGGCGTCGGGATCGACGTGCGCTGGCTGACCCGCGAGGTGACCATCCGCGGTTGTCGCTTCGAGAACCGCAGCGGCCGCCAGGTGACCGGGATCCGCATCGGGGCCGAGGTCGGGGAGGTCCGTCTGGCCGAAAACGTCTTTAGCCCGTGCCGCGCCGAGGTCGAGGACTTGCGGCCGACGGCGGCCCCGACGGCGCCGTGACCGGCACCCGAGAGCAGTTCAAGCAACCGGAGGCTGTTCATGCAGGACTACCAGCGCGAGTTCATCGAGTTCATGGTGGCGTCGGGGGTGTTGACCTTTGGCGACTTCACCACCAAGAGCGGTCGGCGCACGCCCTTCTTCATCAACACCGGGAACTACCGCAGCGGTGAGCAGGCGCGCCGACTGGGCGAGTTCTACGCGCAGGCGCTGGTGGCCCGCTTCGGCACAGGCTTCGACGTGCTCTTCGGGCCGGCCTACAAAGGGATTCCCCTGGCGGTCGGGGCGGCGATTGCCCTGGCGGCGCGCCATGGCCGCGACGTCGCCTACTGCTTCAACCGCAAAGAAGTGAAGGACCACGGCGAGGGCGGCGCGCTGATCGGGCACAAGCTGCGCGATGGGGACCGGGTGGTGATCGTCGAGGACGTCATCACGGCGGGTACCTCGGTACGCGAGACGATGCCCTTGCTGCAGGCCGCGGCCAAGGTTCACCTGGCCGGCTTGCTGGTGGGAGTCGACCGGATGGAAAGAGGCACTGGGGCGCGCAGTGCGCTGCAAGAGGTCCAGGAGGCCTACGCGATGCCGGCTGGCGCCATCGTCACGCTGGCGGATGTAGTCGAGCACCTGCACAACCGCCCCGTCAACGGCCGCCTCGTCCTGGATGACGCGCTCAAAGCCCGCATCGACGCCTACCGGGCCCAGTACGGGGCGTAGCCGCGTTCTGGCCGCGCAGCGGCCGCGGGGCGCTCCGCGCTGGGCTGAAAGCGGCGTCAAGCCGCCGCAGTCCAAAGAGCGCCTGGCGGCGCTCAGCCCAGACCGCGGTGGGACGGGTCGGCGCAGCCGCCCTGGCGCTGCCGTTTTGGCTGGCCGCAGAGCGGCCGCGGGGCGCTCTGCGCTGGGCTGAAAGCGGCGTCAAGCCGCCGCAGTCCAAAGAACGCCTGACGGCGCTCAGCCCAGACCGCGGTGGGACGGGTCGGCGCAGCCGTCCTGGCGCTGCCGTTTTGGAGTGCGCGTGGCA
>CAILKC010000154.1 GCA_903834675.1 uncultured Victivallales bacterium
CGCGGGCCGCCTCGCGGTCGCGCCCCAGACAACAGAATTTGTACTTCTTGCCGCTGCCGCAGGGGCAGGACGCATAGGGGTCATGCTGAGGCTTCAAGGAGTTCAACTCCGGGTGAATGGATGCTTCACGTCAGCGCCCGCCGGGATGCCCGGGCTGGCCCGCCTAGGGCAGCAGCTCGGGCATGAGGAAGTAGAGGCGGCCGGGTTGGATGGCCTGGGCCTCGACCGGCAGCAGCGAGCGCAATCCTAGGCGAGACTCGGCCCGCATCCCCATCAACAAGTCGGTCAGGCGCAGGGGCTGGCGGTAACGCACCACCTTTACCGCGGGTGACTTAGCCAGTTCCTTGGCCTTTTCCAGCGCGTCTTCGAAGTAGCCGAGCTGATCGACCAGGCCAAGGCGGAAGGCCTCAGTGCCGGAGAGGATGCGGCCGTCACCGAACTCGGAGGCCATGACATCCTCGGCGGTGTCGTAGCGGGTGCGGCCGTTGGCCACCACGGTAGCGAACTCACGGAAGGTGCTGTCGACCAGGCCCTGGACATAGGCGCGCTCCATGTCGGTTCGCGGCCGCGAACCGCGCAGCATGTCCTTCATCTGACCCGACTTGAAGACTTCCGCCTCGAGTCCGATCTTGGAAAACAGCGCGGTGTAGTTGGTGGTGCTGATGATCACCCCGATGCTGCCAGTGATGGTGAGGCGGTTGGCCACGATCCAGTTGCTGCCGGCGGCGATGAAGTAGCCACCGCTGGCGCCGAGGCTGCGCATGCAGGTGACCACGGGGAGCTTGGCGTCGCGGCAGAGGCGCACCTCGCGGTTGATTTCGTCGCTGGCCGTGACTTCACCGCCGGGGGTGTCCATATCCAGGACGATGGCGACGACATGCTGGTCTTTGCGGGCCGCGGCCAGTTCATGGGCGATACGGCGGCTACCCGCGGTGCCGAAGGCGCCATCGGACATGATCACGCCCTTGACGTCGACAACCACGATCTTCTTCTCGGTGTCAAGCCTGGCGCCGCTGAGGGTCTCCTCCACGACCGAGCGTTCGTCGCTGTCGCCCGCACCGATGCTGGACATGACCGACGCGGTGGTGCTGGAGAACAGGCCCCGCAGGACGAGGACTGCCATAATGCCGGCGCAGACCACGGCCAGGATGGCGGCAATCAGGCAGCCCAGACGCAGACCGCCACGGCGACGCGGGGCCGGCGGCTCAGGGGGACGCGACGGCAACGGCGACGGCAACGGCAACGGGGGAACGGGAGGTAGGGGCGGCGGCAGAACAGCCTGAGCGCCGTCGGTTTGGATATTCTGGTCCATAGTATGTAGTATAGCCCTTGCGCTTTGGTTTTCGCTCTACGGCGACGGGCGGCGGGTTCCACGACTGAGGCCGAGGGGTGGTTCGGGCGCTGACAGGAGAGCGGATGACAGGAAGGGCCATACGGTTGCGCTGGGGTCTGCGGCTGGCGAGCGGCATACTGGGCGCTCTGCTGGTGGTTTGCCTGGGTCTCGCCCTCTGCCTGCCCTGGCTGCTGGAGCGGGCGCTGGCGCACGAGTTGTCGCGCCGTGGCCTGGGGAGCATCACGATCGGGGTGCAGGCGATCTCGTGGAACCAGGCGACGCTGGGGCCGGTGGCGGTGTGTGGCGAGGCCGGCGGGGTGCAAGCGTCCAGCATCGTGCTGCGCTACAGGCCGTCACGGCTGCGGCACTACCAGATCGATGCGCTCGAGGTGGTCGGACTGCGCCTGCGACTGGTCCGCAGCGGTGCCACCTGGGCGCCCAGGGCCCAGCCGACCCTGCGCCTGGCGCTGGAGGAGGGACTCCGGCTGCTGCCGCGGGGCGGGGCGCCCGCGGCGTATCCGACGCTCGACCTGCGGAGTTCGCAGGTCGAACTGGAAGCGGATGCCGAGGTGGTGACCCTACCGTTTGAGGGCACGGCGCACCTGGCGGGCGCCGGCCCCTCCCGCGTGCAGGCCAGCGCCTGGGTGTGCGGTGACCCTCTTACCGTGGATGCCGTCGTCGACCTAGGCACGGGGACGGGAACCGCGACGGTGGAATGCCAGCGGCTCGAGGTGGGGGCCTGGTTGCAGACGGCAGCACGGGTCGGACTGCAGATCCCCGACGCGCTGGCCGCGGCCAGCGGCGCGGTCGCACTACGTGCTCAGGTCGAACTCCAGGGCTACGCTTTCAGCGGTCTGAGCGCCGAGGCGGTGGTTTCAGACCTGGCGGCGCTTGGGGGGCCGCTGCCGCTCCGGCTGCGCGAGGGGGTCATCGCGGTACGCTCCGGGCCGGACCTGGGCCGAGTGGTCCTGAACTTCACGGCGTACTCCGAGGGCCTGGCGCTTGGGGCCCGCATCATCGAGCCCTTCCGTTGCCGCGGCAGGTGGCAGGACGGCACCCTGGAGTGTGCGGCGACAGACGTCGGCTTTCGGCTGGGCGACGTGGTCCACGGTACGGCGCAACTACGGCTGACGGCGCTGGGGCTGACAACCCTGGACCGCGCCTGGTTCGACCTTGGCATCGACGTCACCAGGCTGGACACAGCGCCCATGGGCCCGTTTAGCGGACACCTGCGAGCGCTGGGCACGGGGCGCGACCTGTGGGTCAACGGCGCCTTCGACGCTCATCCTGCCAACGACACAGGCATAGCCGGGCTCACCGTTGACGGCCGGCTGCGGCGGGATGAAGGCACGGCGGTGGCGCTCGCGGCCACCCTCGTGGTCCTGCCGGAGGTAGCGGCCGGAAAACTTGGAGCGGGCGGGCGTCTATCCGCGCCGCCCATGCCCCTGGAGTTGAGCGCGGCATTTGAACTGCCGCCGACGGCGCCTTGGCGGCTCAGCGGCGCTCTCGCTCTGCCGTCACAACCGCTGACCGTGACCGCGCCGGGCCTGCGGGCAAGCGCGACGGTGGAGCTGGAGGGTCGGCTGGAGGCGGATGCGGCCGGGGTGAGCCTCGCGGGTCGGCTGGAAACGACGGCTCTGACGGCTGAAGTTTCCGGCGCGACGCTGGCGGCGGACGCCGTGACAATCAGCCTGGACGCCCGGCGCTGCCCCTGGCCGCGCCAGGGTGCGACGGGCACGACGACGGCGTGGCCGCCAGGCCTCGAGGTCGTGGGGCAGGTGGCGTTGCGCAATGGCGCGGTGCGGCTGGCCACGGGTCTGCAGTGCGAGGGCATCAGCCTGAATCTGCCGGTTGGCTGGAGCGCCAACGGTGGCCTGCAAGCGCCCCCCGTCGGCGCGCTTGGCGGCGAGCTGCGCGCTGGGCCGCTGCGCTTCGGCAGCTTTGCCGCGACCGGCTTCCGCGGCCGGTGCGGTCAGCTTGGGCGGACGTTGCGGTTTGAGGGCGAGCTGGAATGTACCGCGCCGGCCGTAACCATCAGCCTGACCCAGACGATCGCCTGGGATCGGGGCCTGGCGCTGGCGCTGCACTACGCGGTGCCAGCGTTCCGCGTGCAGGGCGACGAGGCGTGGTACCCGCAGGTGCCGAGCCTGGGGGACCTGCGGCTGGCCGGCACGCTGGCGGTCGAGGGCGACATCCTCTTCGACCGGCAAGGACTGCGCTGCCCCTGTCGGCTGCGCCTGACCGAGGGCGAGCTCACCTGGCCGCAGCAGAAGCTCACGGTCAGCGGCCTTGAGACTGACCTGCGGTGGCTGGATGTGCGGCAGCCGCGAACCGAGCCTTTCCAGGCGCTGCGCTTCGCCTCGGCCAAGGTGCAGGATGTCCCCGTGGATGGCGGCCAGATCGTCTTTGCGCTGGACGGCCCGGAGTCCTTCAGCCTGCTGCGCTGCGAGCTGAACTGGTGTGGCGGCCAGGTGCATACCCAGGCCGTGCGCCTCAATCCCCGGAGTCCTGAGCTCGACCTGGTGCTGTTTGCCGAGAACGTTGACATCGTTCAGGCCCTGAGCTTGGTCAAAGGGTTTACGGCCAAGGGTTCGGGGGTACTGAACGGCAAGCTGCCGATCTCGTACCACGGCGGCCGTCTGAGCTATGCCAATGGCTACCTCTACAGCGTGCCCGGGCAGACCGGTCGCCTGGCCCTACAGTCGTCCGGCTGGCTGACCTCGGCGGTCGCCAAAGACCACCCCGCCTATGCGGAATTGCAGCAAGCGGAGAAAGCCCTGGAGGACTTCCGCCTTGACCTTTTCCGGCTGGAGTTCACCGGGAAACAGGCAGGCACACCCGGCGCCAAGATTCAGCTGGCTGGCGAAGGAGCCAATGGGAAAGTACCTGTAACCCTGAACCTGAACGTCAAGGGTCCGATCGAAGAAGTAATCAACCTGGGCCTCCGCCTGGGCGGCCTCTAAGCTCAGCGTCCAACAAGTCCAGTGCGTCCAGCAAGTCCAGTACACACCAAGAAAGGATCACAACCATGCGGAAGGCAGCGCTGTTACTAGCCCTGGTACTCGGGGCGAGTCCGGGGTGCATCCGCACCCAGTCCACGGTGGAGCTAAAGCCGGTTGAGGTGAAGCCGATTCACATCACCGTGGACGTGAATGTACGGGTGGCAAAAGAGTTGAACAGCTTCTTCGGCGACCTCGATGCCGCCGACCCGACGGTGAAAGCGCCCAAGTGAACCGTGAACCCCATCAGGAGTCTTGAAATCATGAAATCGATGCTCTGTCTGACCGTCTTTGGCCTGTTGGCCCTGACCGCCCTGGAGCTGAGTGCCCAGGACCTGACCGCGGTGCAGGCCCGCATGAAAGAGCGTTTACCGCAGGTGGCGCAACTCAAAACGCAGAAGGTGATCGGCGAGGACTGCGCTGGGTTCCTGGCGCTGGTGAAGGCGGACGCGGAGGCGACGGCGCGGCAACTGGTGGCGGCAGAGAATGCCGACCGCAAGGTGGTCTACGCGGCGCTGGCAGCGAAAGCCGGGTCCGATCCGGCCCGCGTGGGCCAGCAGCGTGCCAAAGAGTTGGCCCAGCGCTCTGCGCCGGGCCTGATGCTGCAGCGCGAGGATGGGTCGTGGTACGAGAAGAAGTGAGGCTCTTGCATCATTCTCGGCTCACCAGCATCTCGCCTGGAGTCGGCGGTCCGCTCGGGCGTAGCCAGGGCTTCCGCCGTCTCTGGGGTACCGCGAACCCGCCCGAAACGGGCCTGGCAGCGCGGGCTCCAGGGCCAGAAGCGGGGGTCTGTAAGAGCCTCAATTGAGCGCCTGGAAGGACGAAAAGCTCCATTATGAAACGAAGCGCGAGCCGCTGCCTGATCGTCCTTGCCACGGCCCTGCTGTCGACTGGCCTGACCGCCGCGCCGACCAAGGCCCAGGAGCC
>CAILKC010000155.1 GCA_903834675.1 uncultured Victivallales bacterium
CCTCGGCCGCCGTGACCTGTTCCGAGGTCGGCTCGTCTTCAATACTGCACCCAGACCACTCCAGAATCGAGTCACCAGAGACCGCTATCGTGCAGCCCGGCAGCCCGTACTTCCATACCAGCGCAGCGCCATTCACTGGGCATACTCCTTCACTGAGATGGAAGATGCGACGGCGGGGGCAAAGTAAGGCGTGGAATAGGATAACGAATTATTCAGAAAGGTAGTGGTATTGGCCGAACTCATCCGGACCGTGAACGTACGTTGCGTCACACTTCCCGCCACCACAAAGTGTTTTATAGGTAGCATCCTCGTCTGGTAAGATAAGGCTGCACCTCCCAGCGCGACCGCCACCGTCGGCGTAGCACTACCCGAATCGAAAAGCATCACCCAGCCGGAATTGGAAGTTCCATTAAGGGCCGCATTCACCAGAACCTCAACCTCAAGCAGAGAATTGGCTGCCAACGGCGTGAAGGTCAACGTCAATTGCGGGTAGGCAAACCCTTCCAAACTGGTTGGCGGAGTTAATTTTGTAGATACCGTTCCGGCGCCTTGCAGCACCGTCGTATCGCGGATGGCCTTCACCTGCAACAGCACCCCAGCGCCTCCAGCATGGGTGTGATTGCCGGCCGCGACGGTGCCCGAGGCGGTGCCTACATCGAGGTGCTTGGTCGCGATCTTGGCCATGGGTCTAGGTCCTGCTGACGATGTGTACCGCGCCGTCCCGTGCCACGACCATGCAGCCGTACTTCTCCAGGACGGCCTGCACGGCTTCGGCACAGGTGCGCTCGCGAAAGACAACCTCTTCCTTCAGGCGTTTCCGCAGTTCTGCCAGTTCCGGCGCGGACGGGAACTCGATGTCAGGCTTCGTGGTGTCGGGCTTCTCTTCCATCTCAGTTCCTTCCTCAGTTGTAGATCACCGTCAGCTTGTCGCCTTCGGCCAACACCCCGTCCAGGGCGAGCGAGTCCCAACTCAGGCGAGCCGGGGTGCCACCATCCATGGCGTAATCGTCGCCATAGAACTGATTGCCGGCGCCCTTGATCAACAGAATGACTTCTGCCGCAGTGCTCGGCGCGCCCGATAGGGTGACGTACTTGTTGGTGATGTTGGTCGCGCTGAGGGTGAACTTCTGAATAAGGCGTCCGCCCGTCGTTTGGGCAGGCAGCGCATACCAGCCCAGGACGTTCGAGCCGTTGGTGCCCCAGTATTGGCTGGCGGCGGCGCCCGCAGCCCCATGGTCGTGATCGCCCGCGGCGATGGTGGTCCCCGAGGTGCCGATGGCTGCCGAGGCGATCATGCCGAATGTGACCCCGCCAGAGGCCACGCACAGACCATTGGCGCTCAGGCCGAGACTGGAGCCGTCGAGTTTCACCTTGACCACATCGCCGGACAGCTCGATTCCCTGGCCAGGGTTCACGTCCATGGCGTTGCCATTGAGCACCAGACCGTTGCCTGCGGTAAGCGAGGCGCCGGCATTCTGCGCCCAGGTGAGGTTGTTGGTCCCGATCACGTCCGCCGCGGCGTCGGTGGTGCAAAACCAGGCAGTGTCCTTGTAGACCGTTCCCTCGGCCACGTGGACCGCGACCGAAGAGCCCGAGCCGCCCACCGGGAAGTCGTCGGGGCGGGTCCAGCTGGAGGCGTTCATCAGCCAGATACCATTCTGGCTGGCGGTGTTCTGCGCGGTCAGCAGGATGCGGTCTCCTGCGACCAGGGTAGACACGCTATCGATGGTCTGCACGCCCGAGAGCGTGAGATTCGCCACGGCCATGGCGCGCACGGGCGCTTTCCACTTGAGCCCGTTGTACAGCGCATCCACGTAGGACTTGCGCGTGACCTGATTGGCCGTGGTCGGGTCGGCGCTCACCGTCGGGATGTTGCTCCCGAAAGCCCATACCGCAGCGACCGTCTCAGTCTGGTCCAGCCGGGCAATGTTGGAGTAGTCGGCCAGCTTCTCGAAGGCGATACTGCCAGCGAGCATGGCCGAGGTGACCTCGGCCGCCTTGATCTGAAGGCCGTTCGCGGTGCGTTCCAGGCCACCTTGTGTTACCAGTTTGACTTGCAGGACGTTGGACGTCCCGGCGACCATGGACTGTGCGTCCAGCGAGATCCAGCGCGCGTCTAGCTTTGCCATCGGGGTTTCTCCTACAACGAGTATGAATACTCAAACGAAAACGAGTCGCCGGCCTGAAGCAGTCCATCCAGACCCAGGCTGTCCCATGATAACTGCGGCG
>CAILKC010000156.1 GCA_903834675.1 uncultured Victivallales bacterium
CACGGCCACCGCAAAAGGCGCCGCCTATCTCGCCCAGGCTACCATGAGCCTGCCTCTGCGCCTCTGGACCTATGCGGAAGGCGTCGTCGCCGGGCACACCGACGAGCCGCGCCTGTTTATCGCTACCGTCATCCAGGAAGTTGGGCGCGGAGCCATCAATGCCGATGTGCTGCTCTGGGTCTACCGGAATGGCGGCGAAGCGCGACGTCTCCTGGCCAGCCCACCCCTGCTCTTCAAGACCCTGCAACGGCCTGTCCGCGGCTCGTTCATCAAGGCTCGTAAAGATCTGCATAAGCTGCTGATGGATGATCCGGCTTTCCAACGCCTGATCATGCGCGATGGCGAGCCGGATGCGATCATGAGCCTGGTGCGGGCTGCTCGCCACGCGCAGTTGCTCGACTCGGGTGAGCGCCAGAGCCTGCTGGTGAAGATTGTGCGCGTCTTTCCTGAAGCGAAAAGCCTGGTCGAGGACCGCCGCCAGCAACCCACTCGCAAAGCGGTGGGGAAGATCACCTCCGTGCGGAGTTTCGAACGCCGTCGGCGCGAACTCGAGCAGATCGTCAACGCCGAAATCCCGGCCAACTCACGGGCTATTGCCCATGCCCGGAGCTACGGCGACCTGCGGGAGAATGCGGAGTTCAAAGCCGCCAAGGAGCGGCAGGCGTATCTCTCTGCCCGCCGCGGCGAACTGGAAGACGATCTGCATGAGGTCAAAGCCACCGACTTCCGCGACGTGGTGGTCAACGCCACGGTCATCCCGGGCTGCACCGCCACGCTGCGCTACGCCGACGAGCACACGGAGCAGGTCCACGTCCTGGGCTTGTGGGACAGCATTCCCGAAAAGCGCCTGGTCTCCTACGATACCCCCTTCGGCCGTGCTCTGCTGACCGCACAGGTGGGCGATACGCTCGAACTGCCCGCCGGTGACTCGGTTCGCCTGGAGGCCGTAAGCCCCCTGAGCGCCGAACTCCTGACCTGGTTGCGAGACCCTGACGCGGAGTGAGCTGGCAGGCGGACTCGTCGCGCCAACGACGCCCGGCGCGGCGCCGGGCGTCGGCGAACGGCTGAGTGCAGTTGCTCGGGTTGACCTGGCGCGTTGTCGCGCTAAGGTACGGGCTTCGGGGCGTGCGTTCGCATGGGTTAAACTGTGTGTCCGCGTCGATTCACGGGCGACATATACGAATGACGGAGGTCGGTCATGGCGCATAAAAAGGGTCAGGCTTCGAGCCGCAACGGGCGCGACAGCAATCCGAAATACCGCGGGGTAAAGGTGTATGGCAGTCAGGTCGTGACTGCCGGCAGCATCCTGGTGCGCCAGTGCGGCACCGTGTTTCGCCCCGGTCTGAACGTGGGTTGCGGGCGTGACTTCACCCTGTTTGCCACCAAAGCCGGCGTGGTGTCCTATGCGACCGGTTGCAGCCGGAAGGTGCACGTCACCCCCGTCGAAGCCTGAAGCGAACCGCGGTTCCGCCAGATCAGGGCCGGTCCGGGCCAACCCCCGGGCCGGTTTTGTCGTTTTCAGCGGCGCGGTGTAAGGTCAGGAGGTTGATGACCATGGGGTTCACGAATCCGCGCTGGCCCGTGCTCCGGTCCTACGACGCGGACCATTTGCGCTGCATCGCCATGCCCTTGGGAGGCATCGGCACCGGCACCGTGTCGCTGGGCGGACGCGGCAACCTGCGGGATTGGGAGATCCACAACCGACCAGCCAAGGGTGGCGCTGCCGAGAACTCTGCTCTGCAAGATTACGGCGCCTCAGCCTTGTTCGCGCTCTACTGCCGGAAGGAGGGCGGGGAGCCTGTAGCCCGTGCCCTGGAGGGCGTGCTGGCACCTCCCTATGAGGGCGCTCACGGAGCGACCGCCGGCTTCCATGGCGTGCCGCGCTTCCGCGGCTGTTCCTTCCACGCGGCCTATCCGCTGGCACAAGTCTGCCTGTGGGACAAGGCGGTCCCGTTGCGGGTGCGCCTGGAAGCCTTCAACCCGCTGGTGCCGGCGGACGCGGACGCCAGCGGCGTCCCCATTGCGGTGCTGCGCTATGTGCTCAGCAATCCCACGGGCCAGGTCGTGCATGCCACCGTCTGCGGTTCCCTGGCCAACCAGGCGGGAACGGAGAAACGCCGCAATGTCTTCCGGCAGAGCGGTACGGTGCTGGGGCTGTTCATGACCACCGAAGAGGCCGACCCGCTGGCCCGGGAAACGGGCTCCATGGCCATCGTCACAAGCGCCGCCGATACCTCCTTCAAGACGCGCTGGCCGGACGAGAGTTGGCGTCGGCCGCTGCTGCACCTCTGGGACGACCTCTGCGCCGACGGCCGGCTGGATGACGCTCCGCAACCTGTCGCCGCGGCCTCGGCCTGCGGTTCACTTGCCGCCAGCGTCCGCCTGGAACCCGGCGCCACCGCGGCGCTGACCTTTGCCATTACCTGGCACTTCCCCAACCGCTACAACTGGGCGCCGACGTCGCAGGACTGCGGCTGCGGCAAGACCTGTCCGGCCCCCGCCGATCGGATCGGAAACTACTACACGGAGCACTACGAGGATGCCTGGGATGTCGCCGTGCGCACCCTGCCGGCCCTGCCTGAGCTGGAAGCCCGCACGCTCTCGTTCGTTCGGGCTTTTTGCGCCTCCGACCTGCCGCCGGTGGTGAAGGAAGCGGCCCTGTTCAATCTCAGCACCCTGCGCACCGAGACCTGTTTTCGTACCCCTGACGGTAACCTCTATGGCTGGGAAGGCTGTTCTGACGGTGGCGGTTGCTGCAGCGGCAGTTGCACGCACGTGTGGAATTACGAGACCGCCACCCCGTTTCTCTTCGGTGACCTCGCCCGCCGCATGCGCGACGTCGAGTTTCTCCACTCGACCCACCCCGAGACCGGCTGCATGAGCTTCCGCGTGCAGTTGCCCCTGGAGCGCGAGAGAGGCGAGGGCAAGGCGGCGGCGGACGGCCAGATGGGCTGCCTGCTCAAGATGCAGCGCGAATGGCGGCTCTCGGGCGATAGCGAATGGCTGCGGCGCCTCTGGCCGCGCATCCGCAAAGCCCTGGAGTTCTGTTGGCTCCCGGGCGGCTGGGATGCCGATCAGGATGGGGTCATGGAAGGCTGCCAGCATAACACCATGGACGTCGAGTACTTCGGTCCGAACCCGCAGATGCAGGCCTGGTATCTCGGGGCACTGCGGGCGGCCGAGGACATGGCCAATGCCCTCGGTGACGCGGAGTTCGCACAGCTCTGCCGGCGCCGGTTCGAGCAGGGAAGCCGGTGGATGGATGAGCATCTGTTCAACGGCGAGTATTACGAGCATCAGGTCATGCCGCCGACCGCACCCGAGTCCATCCTGCCGCAGACCCGCCTCAATATGGGGGCCACCGACCTGCGCCAGCCGGACCTGCAGTTGGGCCCCGGCTGCCTGGTGGACCAGCTCGTCGGCCAATACCTGGCCCACGTCTGCGGCCTGGGCTACCTGGTTGCCCCGGAGAACGTTCGCGCCACTCTGGCTGCCATCATGCGCTACAACTTCAAGACCCTGTACGGCCACTTCAACCACATGCGGACGTACGCCTTGAACGACGAGAGAGCCCTGCTGATGGCGAGCTATCCGCGCGGCGGCAGGCCGCCATCCCCTTTCCCCTACTTCAGCGAGGTGATGACGGGCTTCGAGTACTGTGCGGCGGTACACATGCTCTACGAAGGACTGCGCGCGGATGGTCTGCGAGCCATCGCTGCCATCCGGGCCCGCTACGACGGGGCGCGCCGCAACCCCTTCGACGAGGCCGAGTGCGGTCACCACTATGCCCGTGCCATGGCGGCCTGGTCGGCGGGCCTCGCCCTGACCGGCTTCGCCTACGATGCCGTCAACGCCTCTATGAGCCTGGCCCCGCAGGTCGGACGCTGGTTCTGGTCCAACGGCTATGCCTGGGGTACCTGCCGGATCAGCGGCCGGGCCGGACGTCAGCGCGTCGGTCTCACGGTAGTGCATGGCGCCGTGAGGTTGAAGCGTTTCGCCCTGGGGGATTCGGCCATGAAAAGCTGGCCTACGCCCATCACCATCACGGCTGGACAGACCAAGGCCTTCTACCCCTTGGAACGCTTTTCACCTTAGGCGGTCGAGGAGGTCGCAGGCCTCCTTGTGCAAGCCGCTGCCGACGCGGATCTGGTCGCCGAACTCCAGGTGCTGGTCACCGGCGGAGGTGTAGGCTGGCCAGGTGGGCAAGTCGGCGCCGTTGGGGTCGCCGCTGCGGGCAAAGCGCACCCAGGCGGCGCTCATGGCGGCGGAGAGTTGTCGGTCGACGCGGCCGTGCAGGGGCCGCAGGTTGCCGAAGACATAGGCGATCTCGCTGCCGTGCGTGGCCCCCATACCCAGCAGGCCGGCCCCTGGCGGCACCCGGGTGAAGTGGTAGAGGTAGGCCTTCGACTGGCAAGCGGCCATGCACCTGGCCAGAAAGCGCGCTGGGGCCACGAAGGCCGTAACCGTGGTCAGACGGCTGAATGCCGCCTTGACCGAGGCGTCATCGGGGCAGGGGAAGAGACGCAGTATCTCCTCGGCTTCCGTCCCGAACCGGCTGCGGATCATGCTCTCGTAGCCGACGACCCGGCGCACCGGTATCTGCGCCAGGAACAGGGTGCCCTCGTCGGCCGTGGTGCCCAGCAGGAAGGGCACGTCGTGCTGCCGACCGGCCGCAAAGAGCCGATCCGGGTCGTCCGGGATGGCCCAACCATCGACCACGGGGCCGAAGGTGATGCCTTTGCCGTAAAGCCCCTGGGCTGGGTCGGAGGCGGTCAACAGGCGCTCCGCACTGACGGCCCGAAGGGCGAGCAGAACCCCCGGCTCGCGGTCGCATCCCAGGGTGCGGGCGATGCCGACCCCGACCGCTTCGGCAGGCTCGAGATGGTTGCGGGGTTCGCGCAGATGGGCATTGCGGCCCTGGGCGCCGCCACTTTCTGCAATCGCTCGTTGGAAGAGCCCCTTGGCGAGTGGCGAAACCATGAGCCGACAGAGGCTCAGCGCCCCGGCTGACTCGCCGAAGACCGTGACACAGCCCGGATCGCCGCCAAAGGCCGCGATGTTGTCACGCACCCACTGCAACGCCGCGATCTGGTCGAGCATCCCGTAATTGCCCGAGACGTCGTGCGGGGATTCCTTCGAGAGCAGCGGATGCGCCAGGTAGCCGAAAGGCCCCAGCCGGTAATTGAGGGTGACGAGCACTACGCCCTGCCGCGCCAGGACGGCGCCATCGTAGGTCGCCGCAGCGCCAGATCCCGTCGTGCAGCCGCCGCCGTGGATCCAGACCATCACGGGCAGCTTCACCGTTGCCGTCGGCGCCGCGGTCCAGACGTTCAGGTACAGGCAGTCCTCGCTCTGGCGCTCGCCGCCCGGCGCTCCGATGATGGACTTGGGCTGGGGGCACCAGGGTCCGAACTCGGCGCAGGCGCGCACGCCCTCCCACGGCGCCACGGGCTGTGGCGGTCGCCAGCGCAGGTCTCCGATCGGCGGTGCGGCAAAGGGAACGCCCTTGTAGACGCGAACCTCGCCGACGGTCAACCCGGTCACGAGCCCGGCGGCGAGCTTGACGGGCTCGTTCAGCCCCGCCAACAGTGGGTGAACTGCCGAGACCACAACAAGGGCCAGCAAAGCGCTGACAGGCTTGGCCATGGGGGGCTCCTAAGAAACACGGACAATCTACGGAGGCTCAGACTTCCTTGCCTGGCGGAAGATAAGATGATACCATTTTCCGTCTGTGCGACCGGGTTACCGGCGAGTTCGTAGATCAGCATCAGGTCCATTCAGGGGTAGGTCATTTCCGCCTCGTTGAGTTGCTCGAAAAGTCGTTGAAGTCGTCTGTCGGTTGCCGGGCGGGATGATCGGTGGATGCGTACGCGAAGGATGTGCCGGTCGGGCTCGGGGAGGATGTCGGCGGCGGTGCGAAAGAGATCCTGGAGGATGGCCCTGGCGGCCGGCTGGTCGGTGAGGGGGTCGAGCAGCATCGCTACCATGGCGGTCTCGGCGCGATAGGCGATCATGCGTACGGCGTCGAGGAGTTGCCGGCGCGTGGGTGCCAGGCGCTGGAACTTCTGCTCTTCGGGAAGCTGCTCCCAGCGGACGTAGTGCTCAGAGGCGCGCAGCGCTTCGCCCAACTCCCCGGTCTGATTCTCGAACTGTTTGGATCTCCTCGAGCAGTGCGGCCTTGCGCCGCTGCCAGGCGTCGAAGCGACCGGCGTTCATCTTGCGCCATTTCCTGAGGCCAGGTCCCTGAGCCGATCCCAAGCGCCAGGACAACGCCTGGTGGCGTCACTACGAACGCCATCCCACCCCCCTGTAGCCCACAGGGTTGCTCGGGGGCTGCCTGCCCGCTGGCAAGTATGGCGGCGGACTCTACCGCCGCAGCACGCCGCCGGTCGAGTTCAAGCTCGCGGATCTGGCAGCGGAAGCAACGACCGTCCGCAGCATCAGTCCTGTTGTGTCAGCTCTTCTACGTCGCCTTTATCCTTGGCTCGCGGGGTGGCCTTCTTGTTCCTAACTAGGTCAGCAAGACCGATGAAGGTCACCTCAACGTTCCCATATCTGCCCCGGACCACGTTGGGGCGCGCCTCGTCGAACGTGACCCCGTCGATGTCGTTGATCAGATCGACCCGGGTCGGCACAACGCCGAACGTCAGGACACTCCCGGCCGTCGTAAAGGCTTCGAGCGGCAGATCCTCCTCACGGAAGCCAAACGCAACAAGCACTCGTCGGAGACGCAAAGCATTTGCACCCGTCAAGCGGAAGAACAGGTCGATGTCCTTCGTGAAACGCGGATGGCCATGATAGGCGACGGCGTAGCCGCCGACAATCATGTACTCAACCCCGTGCTCTTCGAGTAATCGCAACAGTTCTTCGAAGTCGGGATGGATATTCATAGAGGAACTTCCCTGCTTCGTTCCGGAGTCTCTCGACCTCGTCCAAGCGTGCTTCGGGTGTCTGCCCGCGCCAGAACGCTCGATCTTGCCTGGCCTGTTCAGCGTGGGTTGTGATGGTCAGTTTCATGTTCATACTTCCGGGACGCAACGC
>CAILKC010000157.1 GCA_903834675.1 uncultured Victivallales bacterium
CCAGGGTCAGGGTCACCGCAGGGTTGACGCTGAGTTGCCCGCCGAAGAGCACGGTGACCTGGTCCGCCGCCAGGTCTGCCGTCAGCGTCACCGTGTGGAGGTTACGGATCGTGATGCGCTGATCCGCGGAGGACGGGATGGCCGGGGCCGGCGTCACCCAGGATGCACCGTTCCAGCGCTCCCAGGTGGAGGCGTCGTTCCATGGCCCGGTCTGGTGCGAGCGGAAATCGCCACTGGCGGCGCTGACGGTGATGGACGAACTGGTGCCGGTCTTGCCGCCGGTCGAGGTGGCGGTGAGCGTCAGGCTCTCCTCCTCATCGTCTTTCGTGCTGATGGTGAAAGTGCCACTGCTGAGCGTCTTGGTGGTATCGCCAAAGGTGCCATTGCCATCGCCGTCAAACTGGGCGCTGCCGCTGCTGGTCAGGGTGACCACGGTTGCGTTGTCGGTGGTCACCGGGTTGGCATTGGCGTCTCGGGCGGTCACGGTGGTGAGGAAGGCCGTCCGGGTGGTCTGTGGCGAGGCGGCGCTGACCACGTAGTCGCTAATGGCTCCCGGGTTGACCGTGAAGGGGTCGCTGATGCCGGTCTTGCCGGTGCCGGCGTGGTCGGCGACCGTCAGGGTTACCGCGGCGCCGGCTTTAGTCAGGGTCACTGTTTGGCTGGAAAGCAGGCCCGCCGTGAAGGCGGTCGATGGGCTCGTCGGCGTCGGCGTGACCGTGCCCCCGGCGCCATCGCCGGTCTCGGTCAGATCCACGGTGCCGCCAAAGGTGGGCACCGTGACGTCGTTCGCGTCCTGGGCTGTGATCGTGACGGTGAAGGCGGTTCCCGCCGTCTGCGGTCCGCTGACGGTCACGGCAAAGTGATCCAAGGTTACGCTCCCGACGGTCAGCAGCCCGTCCCCCAGGAAGTTCGTATTGTCCTTGTGCGCCGCGGTCGAAGTGCTCGATCCATAGGTGGTATTCTGAAGCTGCAGCACGCCGACATACGAGAGTGAACCGGCGCTGCTGGTACTGCTCTGGCTGTAACTCAGGTTGAACTTGGCGCCGTCGCTGTTCACGATGTTCACGTTCCCGTTGATGGTGGTAATCGCCCCCAGGGTCTTGTTGCCGCTGCCGCTCAGCCTGAGATTGGCGTAGGTGATCGCCGCCACCGTCTGGGCGCCGCCGGCGTAGTCCACCGTGCTGCCGGGATCGAGGGTGACGCCGGCTGCGAAGATCGGGAAGGAGTTAGTGCCGCCGAGCTTGAGGGTGCCGCTGGCGCTCACGCTCAGGGTGCCGCTGCTGCCGTTTTGGGCCAGGGTGTAGGTGCCGGTGTCCAGAGTGCCGCTGGAGATGGTCAGCGAGGTCAGGCTGCTCACATTCAGGTTGAGCGTCACCGTGGCAGAGGTCTTGGCGATCACCAGCGAGTCGATGGGGGTCGGGGTCGTGGTGCCGGAGATGGCCGACGCCGCGCTGCCGCTGAAGGTGACATCCGCCCCCGTCGCATCGAAAGTCCCGTTGTTGGTGAAGTTGCCGGTCACCGCAATGGCCCCCACGCAGGTGAGGCTGCCGCTGGTCTTCAGATGATAGAAGACGGTGGAACCGGCCCCGCCCAGTTCACTGGTGCCATTGAACTCCACCGTGCTCGTGCCGCCGTCCAGGGTGCCCTCGTTGCTGACGTTTCCGGCGATCTTGTGGGTCAGCGCGCTGCCCGCGTGGAAGACGGCCCCAGTGTCGATCTGCAGGTCGCCGGCCAGGGTCCAGTTGGCGACCGGGGTGAGGCCGGCGGCATGGGTGTTCGCGACGTGTACCGAACCGAGGGACAAGGCGCCGCTAACGAGCGTCAGGTGGTGGCTGCCGCTGAAGGCCACGGTCCCGCTGCTGGAAAAGGTGTTGCCCAGGGTCAGGGTGGTATCGCTGCTGGGGCTGAAGTCGAAGGTGCCGCTGCTGGACATGGTGCCATTGTTGGTCACCGTGCCGTAGAACGTGTGGGTGAAGATGTTGCCGTTGAAGGTCGCCCCGCTGCCCACCGTGAAGGTGCCGTCGACGAGCCAGCCGATGCCGGTGGTCACGCCGCCCGTGTTGTTGATATTGACGTGGTTGTGGTGCGGCGAGGTGGTGGAGTGTAGATACGGAGAAACGCTGCCATTGAAGTTGACCGTGCCGGTGCAGTGGAAGCCCGCGTTGAGCACGAAGTCCTGCACGCGGGTGCCGCTGAAGGTGAGGGTCCCGTTGTTCTGGAAGGTGCCCGCGTTATTCAGATCCCCGTCCAGGGTGGTGGTGGCGCCGCTACCCGTGGTATAACTGCCAAGGATCGTGGTGTTGCCCTGGATGGTAACGGCGTAGTCTCCGGAGGTGTAACTACCTGGAACCGTGAGGTTATTGAAGGTTGTGGCCCCGGCCACGGTCTTGCCCGTGCCACTCAGAATGACGGTGCCGGTGCCCGCGCTGAAGGTGCCGCTGTTGGTCCAATTTCCCTGCAGGGTCAGGGAGTAGGTACTGGCGGCCAGGGTGGCGGCGTTGTTGATGAGCAGATCGCCGGCCACGGTGGTTGGGCCGGCCAGCGTCTTGGCGTTGCTGCCGCCGTTGGAGATATTGAGGTGTCCATAGGTCTCCTCTGCCACCGTCTGGCTTGCCGAGCCGTAGTACTCTACCGTGGAGGTCGGGGCCAGTGAGGTGGTGGTGAAACCGGTGGGGAAGCTGCCCGGCGTCCGCAGTTGCGCTCCCGCGGCCACGGTGAGAACCGCCCCGGCCGCACTCTGGTTCACGGTGTACGTCGCCAGGTCCAGCGTGCCTTTGTCAACGTCAACATCCAGGACCACCGAGATATTGCCGGCCAGGGTGGCGGTGCCGGAAGTTTTGTTGATGTCAAGATCATGGAAGGCGCAGGCGCCAATGGACTGCGCCCCGGTGCCGACCAAGGCCACTTCGCCGCCGCTGCTAATGTCGAGTGTCCCGCTGCACACCCAATTTCCGCCGAGGTCAAGGGCCATGCCGCCCAGGTCCAGGGTAGTGCCGGCGCCCATCGTCACATTGCCCATCACCGCCAGATTCGCGTCGAGTTGGAGCCGACCGCCGGTACTCAGGGTCAGATTGCCGGTGACGGTGGCGGCGGTCGGCAGGGTCGCGATGCCTGCCGCCTTGTTGAAGACGAGCTGGTTGTAGGTGACCCCGGCGACCGTCTGTGCGCCGCTGCCGTTGTAGGTGACCGTGCCGGTGGATGCGGTGAAGGTGCCGCTGGTGTAGAGGTAACTACCCCCGATATTCAGGGTGCCGATATCGGTGAAAATGATGCTGGCGCCGCCGGATTGGACCAGGTTGCCGGCTACGGTCACGGCGCCGGAACCGAGGTTGAGGTTGATCGTGTGGTGGTCCGTGCCATCGCTCAAGGTCAGATCGCCGCCGACGGTCATGGTCTGCGCCCCCACGTTGAGGGTGTGGTCAATGTTGGTGGTCCAGGTGCCGCCCACATTGCCGGTGGTCTGGATGCCGGTGACCCCGACGGTGCCGCCGACCCCCAGGGTCAGGGTCATCGCCTGGGCGCTGCCAAAGACAATGCTCCGGACCGCCGCTGCCGAGGTGATGGTGGGTTGACGCGGAACGGCGGCAGTACCCAGTTCGGCAATATCGACCGCCGCGGGGGGCAGGCTCGGGACGCCGGATACCCCGGTCCAGTTCGCTGCGGTCTCCCAGGCGGTGCTGACCGCGCCCGTCCAGCGGGCGACCCCGCTGCCGGAGGACAGAGTCCAACGCCCGGTGAGGGTGGTGATGGCCGTGTCTTCGACCCAGTTGTCTGTGGTGTTGTTACCCGTCTTGCCTGTAGAGGCCCAGACGCTGCCGTCATTCCGCCACAGCACCAGGTTCGCTTCGACGTTACCGTTCAGTTCCGTGTCCTGATAATAGGTACGGAGGGCGGCGCTGCTGTAGGTGGCGCCGCCGTTGAGGCTCACCGTGTACTGCCGGTTGACCGCGGCGCCGGAGGGGAAATCGGCGATCGAGCCCAGCGTCGTGGTCATGGTCACGGCCGTCACCCCGCTGGGCGCCGCGAAGGTGATCGTGGTTAAAGGGCCCTCGAAGGCGTACGCGGTCCCGTCGGAGAAACTATGCTGCCGGGTGATAGTGCCGAGCACGTGGCCGGCGCCGCTGCGGGTATTGGTGAGGGTCAGGGTGTGGCTGCCGGTATCCAGTGTCCCAAGAAGCATGTCGAGGGTACTCGTGGTCTGGTTGGCGGAGAGGTTGACCAGCAGGGAGGAAGCGTCCTTGTTCACCCTCAGGACATTGAAGGTCGTGGCGCCTGCCACCGTGGAGTCGTTCGGACCGACCATCTCGACGGTGCTGTTGCCGGCGTTGAAGGTCCCGGAGTTGTTCAGCCAATGGTGGCGCACCGAGATCGTATAGGAGCCGGCGCCGCCGCTGAATACCGCGCCGGAGTCAATCTTAAGATCACTCCAGACGTAGAAACTGCCCCCGGCGGTCTTGGTGCCGCCGACGGCGATTTCCAGATTGTCGTAGGGAATCGGGTACACCGTTTGGCTGCTGGCGCTGTTGTAGACCACTGTATTGGGCCGTTGCGTGGTGACATCGAAGGTGCCTGCGGTCAGGGTGGTGGTTCCCGCCAGCCCCAGGATGGAATCGGCCCCCATCTGCAAGAGGGTGCCGTTCAGGGCCGTATTGAAGAGATTGGCGGTGCCGGAGAAGACGGTTGAGCCGTTGAAGGTCACCGTGCCGGCCGTGGCGGTGAACCCCCCGGGCACAGTCAAGTTTCCAGACAGGGAAAAACTATTGCCGGTGGTGATGCTGCCCGGGACCGCCAGGGCGCTGAAGGCGAGGGTTCCGCCGCCGGAGATCGTCTTGGTTGTGCCGCTCAGCGTGATCGTGCCAGCGCTGGCCGCCAGCGAGCCATTCACCGTCAGGTTATCGGCGACCGTGAAGGAGGCGGCGGTGGTGACGCTGCCGGTAAGGGTGAGCTTGCTAAAGCTGATGCCGGTGCCGCTGAGGGTCTTGCTCGTACCGCTCATCGTCAGCGTCCCGCTGCCGCCAGCGCTATGGGTGAAGGTGCCCGCGCCGCTGGTGCTGAAGTTGCCCGCCACGTTCAGGCTGGTGTTGGCGTCGGCAGTGATGCCGGAACGGGCGATGACCAGGTTGTAGAAATTGCTCGCGCCCGCGCCGCTCATGACGGCGTTCACCCCGTTCATGGTGACCGTGCTGCTCGTGCCACCGGCGAAGGTACCGTTGTTGATCCAGTTGCCGCCCACGGAATGCGAGAAGGTGCCGGCGGTGAAGGTGGTCGCGCTGCCGAGAACGACATTTCCGCCCACGGTGAAGGCCCCGCCAGCGGTGAAGGCGACCGTGGTGGCGGTGCCCTGGCTGGCGGTCAGATTGCCGGCGATGCTCAGGGCGCTGGCGGGCATGGTCTTGACGACCGCCCCAGTGCTGCCGCTCAAGGTGAGGTGGCCGTAGGCCTCCGCAGTCACGGTTTGGTTGTCGCCGCTGTATTCGACCGTGCTGGTGGAAGAGAGTGAGTGCGTGGCGAAATTGGCGGGGAAGGTGCCCGTGCCGCCGATTTTCAGGGTGGCGCCCGCGGCGACGCTGACGGTTCCGCCCACCGTGGTTGTGGCGCGGGAGATGGTGAAGGTGGAGAGATCCAGCGTGCCGGCGGCCACATCGATATTGCCAGCCGTAGTCGTGGCGGCCGGAAACGTGTTCAGATTCGCGGTGAGCGTCTTCACTCCACCGCCACTGCTGCGCAGGGTGGAGTAGGTGAGCGTATTCAACACGGTTTGGGCAATGGTGGTAGCGGCGTAATCCACCGTGTTTCCGGCGCTCAGGGACTTGGTGCCGCTGAGGGCGTAGTTCCCGGCGAAGGTGCTGGCGCGCACCAGTATCTTCCCGCCGTTGGCCACGGACAAGGTGCCCGCGCCGGACACCACAAACCCAGGATCGGTGCTGCCGGGAACCAGCGTGCCGCTGACCGCCAAGGCATTGGCCACGCTGAGGTTGCTGGCCAGGGTCGTGACACTGCCGGCGCTGAGGGTCAGTCGTCTGAAGGAGGTGGCCGTGCTGCCGCCGATGGACTGCAACGTGCCGCGGAAGGTCACCGCGGCGCTTGTGGTGGTTCCGCTGTAGGTCCCGGAATTCGTCCAGTTCCCCGTGAGACTGATCGCCCGAGTCGTCGAGGTCGAGGTGTGCGAGATCAAGCCGTTAGCACCGATGGTGATGTTGCCGGAGACCGTCAAACCTCTGGAAATGGTAAGCGTCGACGCCTTGGCGCCCGTGCCCAGCGTCAGACTCTTGCACACCGAGGTCGCGCTGATACTGGGCTGGTTCGCGCCGGTGAAATTGGCGTCGCCGATGATGGCATCGACCGTGGCGGTCGGCACCCCGGCGGTCCAGTTCCCCGAGGTGCTCCACGCCGTACTCGACGTGCCTTTCCACGAGGTGCTCGCCAGCGCCGCTGGCACGGCCAGCAACAGCCCGGCCATGGCAAGCAGCACAGCCAGCCGGAAGGACGGGTACGGGCGCCAGCCCGAGAGACAACAATGGCTGCGAGTCACAGGCATCATAAGTATAATTCCTGCTCTCAGACACCCCAAAACGGAGATGCGCATAACCCAGCCGCGCCTGCCGCGTCAATAACCCACCAGCGCGCCCGCCACGGCGAGAGGCAAAATGAGGGCGGTGCCACTGTGAGTACAATACCACTTGCAGGCTAATCTTTCACGCTGGCCCACCGCCGAGAGGCGCAGGTCAGTTCCGTAGGTGGTGACACCTCAGACGCTGTGAAGAAATCGGGGTCGGAATCGGGGTCGGGGTCGTGTCTGGCTGAACCACGTAAAGTGGCTTGCGGACGGCATCTCTAATCCGCCTCGCGCCAGACAGGCGCCAGGCGTGGAGCAGCGGTCGGCCCGACCGTCCCCCAGCCCTGGAGCCGGCGGTCCGCACCGGCTCAGCCGGGGCTTCCGCCGTATACCCATCCGGATACCGCGGAAGTCCGCTGGCGCGGACGGACCGCGGGCTCCATCCAGATGCCAACCCGCACCGGCCCCGCGGCAGAGGCCTGCCGCATCTCCAGCAAACGGCGGTGGAGCCCACCGCATCTCCACCAAACGGCGGTGGAGCCCACCGCATCTCCAGCAAACGGCGGTGGAGCCCACCGCATCTCCAGCAAACGGCGGTGGAGCCCACCGCATCTCCAGCAAACG
>CAILKC010000158.1 GCA_903834675.1 uncultured Victivallales bacterium
CCTGCCATGGCTGCTGGCACTAGCCGCTTCCTTTGCCGTCCTGGAATGGCTGGGGTGGCGCGAGTGGGACCCGCAATTGCGTCGCCACATCATGCTCATGGCGGGGCGCGCCGTGGGCCTGGGCGTGGCCTGGAACCTGCTACTGCGGTTCCTCGCGGCGGCCTCACCGCCGCGGCGCCGCTGGCTGGGCGCCGTGGCTATCGGGCTGCTGGCCCTTGACCTGGTGCAGGTCGGCCTGTGGCGGACCGGTCAGATTACCGGTCCCGACCCGCTGACGCTCGCGGGGAACCCCGCCGCCGCCGCGATCGTGCGGGCCATCGCGGAGCGCCCCACGGCAAGCCTGCACCGGGTCGACGCCACGCTCCTGCAAGGGCTGTCCATTCGACCGCGCCACTCCACCTTGTACGCTTGCCTGGCGGCGCCGGCTCTGCTCTTGAGGGACGGCGTGCCAGGCTGCTTCGGACTACGCACCACGGGCAGCATCTACCCCAATGAAACCGCCCGCTTCCAGGCCCTGACAACCCGCCTGCGCAACGATGCCGGAATCGCGCTGTACTGGGGGCTTACGGGGTCCCGTTTCCTGGTCGTTGCCGAGGCGTCCGCGGGCGGACCGTCGGCCATCCTGCCGGAGCTGCCCAGGCTGTACCACGACGAGGACTATGGCTTCAGCGTCCTCGAGAACCCCGGCTCGTTGCCACGCCTCACGCTATTCTACGACTGGCTCCCGGCGGCGAACTCGGCTGAAGCGCTGGAAAAGGTGGCCGCGATTCAGTCGGGTGACGAGTTGGTGGGGCGCCTGTGGGTTGAGTCGGTCGGCGAGGTGTCACCCCCGGAGCCGCCGCGCCAGGCCCTGGCCGCGCCAGGTAAGGGCAGGTTACGAATCTACGACGAGCGGACGGGGCGCATCGGGGTGCAGGTGCAGACGCCCACCGCGGCGTTGCTGTTCGTCGGCGAATGCTATGACACGGGCTGGGCAGCGACCGTGGACGGCGTCCCGGCGACCGTGTTCCCAGCGGACGCCTGCTTCATGGCGGTGGCCGTTCCGCCGGGTGTACACGAGGTGAAGCTGCGCTACCGCTTTCGCTGGCGCTGAGGGTGGCCCGGCCCCCCTGCCCTCCAGCAGGCTTGCCGATCTCGCGGTTGACCTGGCGGAGGCTGCCGGTATGTTCGGCTCAGAACCGCAGCGTGGCCGCGCGCCGTTGCCGTCGACTGTCTACGCAGGAGATGCTCCATGGGAGAAGGGCTTGGCCCCGCCAGCCGTCCTCGAGGGGTTGCCACCATGCCGCGGCTGAGCGCCGGAATGCTGGCGCTGGCCGTGTCGGTGACGCTCCATGCCAACCTCCTGCCGAATCCTGGCTTCGAAGAGCTGGGTAAAGCCGGCGCCCCGCTCGGTTGGTCCCTGCACGCCGCCGCGGGCAAGCCGACCCTGACTCTCGACCCCGTCGCCCCGCACGCTGGCGCCTATAGCCTGCGCCTTACCGGCGCCAGCCCGGCCGACCGCGCATTTGCGGAGACCGCGGGCTTGCCGGTTGAGGCTGGTAAGACCTACCTGTTCACGGCCTGGGTGCGCGCCGAGAACGTCAGCGCCGGCAACCCGGTGCTCGGGGTGGGACGCAGCAAAGCCGACGGGACCTGGGATGGCTGGTCCTACGTGGCACGGCTGAAACCGACCCCGGAGTGGCGCGAGGTCAGGCAGGTCTGGACCATCCCCGAGGGCATCGCCGTGATCACCTTCCGGGTCTGGGCTGAGTACTTCGCGGGCACGGTCTGGTTCGATGACGTGGCCCTGACGGAGTACCTCACGCCGGCGCCCGTCTGGAAGGACGACTTCCGCCAGCCCGAGCTCTGGCAACCGAACGCCGCAACCCTGTCCGCGGACGCCGCAGGGCTGAACCTGCGCTGTACCGCGACCGCTTCCGACACGGTGCAGTATCCCATGGGCTACGTCAGCCGCGACCTCAACCTCGATCTCGACCGCAGCCCGATCCTGGTGGTGGAGGTCGCCCGGGTGCGCGGCCTGTGGGGACTCGATGTCGGCGCCGACGGCCCGTACGTGCAGCCTGGAATCGAGCGCTCTGGACTCTTCTTCTACGACCTGCGCAAGTCTCCGGGATGGAGCGGCCAACATTCGTTCCAGCTACGGTTCTTCGCCATGGGCGAGGGAGCCGAGGTCACGCTGTCGCGGGTACAGTTCCTGGCCGAGGCACCGCCGACGGTGGAGGCCGCCGTCCAACCGCTGTCACGTTACGCCGATCCGACCCTCTCCCTGGCCGGGCTGGACCGTTCCCGCGGGCATCCCTGCATCGCCTTCAGCCGTAGCGAGATCGAGCGCCTGCGGGGACGCGGTCCCGCCTTCGATGCCTGGCTCAAGCGCAGCGTCGCGGCTGGCGATCGAGCCCTGGCCGCCCCGGTCAGCATTCCCGAGCAGGGCATGGTTTACAGCATGCGCTACTTCTGCCCGACCCACGGCGTGCCCCTGGCCTATGATGCCAAGAGCCCGACGGCCCACCGTTGCCCGGCAGACAACCGCCTGCTGACCGGGCCGGTGTTCGACGCCGAATGGCGCATCCAGCGCACCGCCCAGCTTCATGGCGCCGCCCGGCGCGCGCTGCTGGACCTGGGCGTCGCCTTCCAGTTCAGCGGCGAGCAGCGCTACGCCGACCAGGCCGGTATCATCTTCGCCGAGTACGCCCGCCGCTTCCAGCGCTATGTCTACCACTCGAGCCGGGGGGTGCAGCAGCGCGAAGGGGACGGCATGCGGGTCGCCAACGAGGCCCTGGGCGAAGCGGGCTGGCTGGCGGACATTGCCACCGCCTACGACCTGGTCGCCGAGGCCTTGCCGCCGTCAACCCGTCAGGCCGTCGAGCAGATGTTGCGCGAAGACGTCCGCGTCAGCCTGCGCCATGATGAAGGCCTCAGCAATCGGCAGTGCCATCATAACCTGGCCATCGCCGCAGTCGGACTTTGCCTGGGCGATGACGAGCTGATCCGCGCCGCCCTTGGCAGCCTGCGGTATCAACTCACCTGGGCAATTCTCGATGACGGCTTCTGGTGGGAGGGCTCTCCCGGTTACCACTTCTACGCGACCAAGACCCTCCTGGAGCTTCAGCAGATCTTCGAGCGCTGCGGCCTGCGCCTGGCCCAGGAGCCCAAGGCCAAACTCGCCTTCGACGGCCCGCTGCGCGTCCTGCTCCCCGACGCGCGCTACCCGGCCGTCAACGACAGCGCCACCGATATCGGCATCGACCGCGCGCCCTTCGAATTCCTCTACGCCACCTTCCAGGACCCACGCCACGCCGCCCTGCTTGAGGCCACGCCAGGGGCCCGGGCCCAAAGCGAAGCCTGGATGCGCTACGGCATTGAGCTGGGACCCAAGGAGCCGCTGCTGCGGCGTAGTGATTACCTCGCCAAGACCGGCCTGGCCGCCCTGCGCGCGGGAGGTCCGGGGCGCGACCTTGCCGTGGTCATGCACTTTGGTCCGGCAGTCCTGGGGCACGGTCATTCCGATGCGCTGGGCATTCTGCTGTGGGCCAACGGCAAGACGCAGGCGGTGGACGTGGGTTCGCGCTCCTACTTCTCGCCCGTCTGGCGTTTCTGGGACCGGCAGACACTGAGCCACAATACCGTGGTGGTCGATGAGCGCTCGGGACAGTGGGAGCGCGGGCGCTTCGAGGGGTTCGCCGCGCTACCGGGCCTGCACGTCGCGGCGGCGGCAGCGGACGAGGCCTACCCGGGCCTGCGCCTGGACCGCACCGTGTTCCTGACCGACACCCTGGCCGCCGACATCCTGGGCGTCAGCCCGGACAACGGCAGCGGGCCAAGCGAGGTCATCCCGGGCTGGAACAAACAGCCCCAGGACGTCGGCTCACGCGAGGGGGTCCTGCGCGGCATGGTCGGTTACGAGCGTAGCCCTGAGGCCCATAGCGGCCGCTTCGCCGCGGCCATCCGAGGCAGTGCCGGGCGAAACGCAGCCTGGGCTTCGCAGATCCAGTGCCGAACCGGCCAGAATACCTTGCACCGGCGCGGCGTTCTGGCTCTCGCGGGGAACACGGCGACACGCCTGTCGGTGTGGGTCCGCACTCAGGACGCCAGCGGGGAGACCTCGGTGGCCCTGGAGTGGCTGAACGCCAGCGGCGGTCGCCTTGGACTGCTGCAATCGCGGCCCGTTACCGGCACCCTGCCCTGGCACGAGACCGTGCTTCAGGGAACCAGCCCCCGGGAGGCGGTCTCGGCACGCCTCTGGCTGCACTCCAACGACAATGCGGGTTGCGCCTGGTTCGATGATGTGGCCCTGTCGCAGGTCGCGGCGGCAGCGCCCGACCCCGCCGAGCACAATTTCGGCTTCGAGACGACCGCGGCGCCGCACCAGAGCGTCGACTGGCTTTACCACAACAGCGGCCGCCTTGAGCTCGAGCCGAGCCTGCTCCCTGACGAAGCCCCCCTCGGCAGCACGGAAGAGGAGCCCTGGACGGAGGGCGCCAATGGCTACCGCTTTGTCGATAACCGGCGCTGGGGCGACGCTGCCGCGGGGGTCACCGCGGTCTGGTACGACAACACGGATAGCACCCTCGGCCTCAGCCTGGCGCAGGCCGCGGCGCCCGCCACGCGCCTGCTGGCGGCCGAGGGGCAGGGCCCCGGTGCGACCCGGTTGCCCATGCTCATGGCGCGACGGCCGGGCCAGCCGACGGCGTTCCTTACCGCGCTGCTGCCTTTCCAGGGCAAACGACCGACCCTGCGCGCGCTGCGGGTGCCGGGCACTGTCGCCGACGCGGAACTACCGGACTGGGCCGCGGCCGGACTCCGGGTCGAACGGTCCGGAGGCGCGGACCTGTTCCTGCGCGTCGCCGCGGTCGGCGATGCCGTGCGCTTCGGGTCCGTCGTCCTGGCAGGCCGCTGGGGGGCGGTCCTGGCTGACGGCGGGCTGTATCTGCTCGATGGCACCCGCCTGGAGGCCGCCGGAACCGTGATCGAGACCGCGCCCTCACCGCGCGGACAGGTCGTCGAGTGCCTGGCCGAGGAAGGCATCCTGACCACGGCGCTAGCGCTCCCCGCGGGGGTGCTCCTGCGCGACCGCCTCCTGCTGCTCGAACGCCCCTTCAACGAGGCCTTCCGCATCGACCGGGTCGAACGCCGCGGCGCGCTCAGCGCCATCGTGCTGGCGGACCTACCCCATCTCGCCGTGCTGCCAGGGACGCCGTTTGCCATTCCCAACGCCGTGGCCCTGCGACCACTGACGGCCAACGCCTACCAGGTCTGGGGCACCGCCCCGCTCACGCTCACCTTGCCGCGCCGGGCGCAGCACGCCGCCGTCGCGCCCGCGGAGGGCGCTTTGCAGGCGATCCCCGTGCGTGACCTCGATGGGGGCACCGCCGTCGCGCTCGACCCGGCGGCGCTGGGCGGTCGCGACCTGGTGCTGCTGCTGGACGGGCCCCAGACCGGCGCGCTGGCGGCGGCGACCCCCGAGCTGGTCGCGCGGCTGGCCAGCGAACGGGTCCCGCTGCTCGAGCCGGCGACGCCGAGGCTGATTGTCGTCCTTCCCAATGCCAGCGCGGGGAAAGCCGTGCGCCTGCTGACAGCCCAGGCCGACCTCGAGCTGGAGTTGCCCGTGCCGGCCGGAGCCTATGAACTGCGGCTGCTCGCCAGCGGCCCCGACCTCGGGGCCAACTCCCTTTGGCTCGACGTCGACGGCACCCGCCAGGAGGATGTGGCGCACCTCGCAGTCCCCGCCCTCGCTCCCTGCAGTCGTACCGTCGAGATGGACCCGCTCCTGCCCCGTCTTCAGCTCCGCGGCGCCGGCCCGCACCGCCTGCGGCTCTCTCTGCGCGAAGACCCCGGCGTGGTGCTCGACCGAATCGAACTGCTGCAGCAGGGAGCAGTCGTCTGGAGCATCGAGGCGGAAACCTTAGCCCGCTGACGGCGACGTGTATGAGACTTGCAGCAACCCCGTAGGACAGCAGGTGCTTCCCATTCCGCCCTTCGTCCGCGGCGGCGGACGAGGGGCGTTGGAGGGCGCCGCTGCGTCGGCGCCGCGGCGGCCACGCAGGGCCGCCCTCCAGGCGGTCCGCCACGTTCCGGGCGAACCGGAATGGAACCGCGGCTAACCCTGGAGCCCGCGATGCCAAGCCCGTTCCGGGCAGGTTCGCGGTATCCGCCGTCCGCAAGACCCACCGGCCCCGGCGCGGTATCCCCCGCTTGTCGCCCCGGCGCGGTATCCCCCGCTTGTCGCCCTGGCGCGGTATCCGCCGTCCGCAAGACCCACCGGCCTTGGAACGGTACCCCAGATACGGCGGAAGCCCCGGCAGAGCCGGTGCGGACCGCCGGCTCCAGAGATGCGGGTGCGCGCAGCCCCGCCGCCCGGCGTTTGCGCGGCTTCCTGCCAGAGGGTATCCTAGGCCGGTCGGGCTGAAAGGCGCGGCGCCGATCCGTGCGCATGGCTGCCTTGTGCCCACAGAGGAGAACGAGCATGGTGTCTCAGCAGAAGACTCCTGATGCGGTTGACCACGGCGCCGCCAGCTCGCGGCTCAGGGCCGCCGCGGCCGCCGTCCCTATCGCCACGCCGATTCCGCACGAGGGCCAAGTCCGCGCCTGTGCGTTGGTGCTGGATGCCGGCATCCGGTTGTGCCTGGTCACCTGTGACGCGCTGACCATCCCGCCGCGGGTGGTCGACGAAGTCACGGCGGCCGTGGTCGCGGCAACGACCCTGGAGCGCGAGCATATCATCCTCTGCGCCACACACTCACATCATCTGCACTGCACCATCGATTTCCTTGGCTGCCGGCCCGACCAGGCCTGGTGCGACGCCATGCGCGAGGCCATGATCGCCGCCATCACCCAGGCCTGTCGCGCCCTCGATGAACCGGGCTGCCCGGAGGCCACGCGCGCCGAGATGCTCTTCGCTGAAACCCAGGAGGCGACCATCGGCCGCAACAGCCGCATCCTGCTCAAGGATGGCATGATCGGCTGGTACGGTTACCACAAGGACGACATGCTGCGTCCCACGGGACCGTACGACCCCGACATCCCCGTGCTCGCCCTGCGGCGGCCGGGCGGCGAGATGGTCAGCCAGGTCTTTGCGGTGTCGGTGCATAACATCGGGAGCCTTACCCCGGGGACACGTTCCCCAGGGTTTCTGGCCCTGGCCGCGCAGGAGATCGAACGGCGGCATGGTGGCGTAGGCATCTTCCTGCCTGGGGCCTTCGGTTCAAGCCACAACCGTACCCATGAGACCAGCGGCGTGCCCGGACCGGAGAGCGTGTACCGGGTGGTGACCGCCGTGGAGGAAGGGCTCCGCGCGCTGCGGCCACTCGAGGTCGAGGCCATCCGTTCTCTGCGGCGACCTTTCAGCTACCCGATTCGGCCCGTGGACGAGGCGAAAGAAGCCGCCGCCGTTCAAGCCTACAGTGAGAAGTACCTCGGCCGCCAGGCGGCAGCGCAGGTCGAGGTCTTCCGCCAAATGCGCACGGAGATGGCGCGACAGCAGGGCGAGCGGCGCAGTTGTGCTTTGCAGGTGATCCGCCTGGGCGAGGTCGCTCTGGTGGCGGTGCCCGGGGAGCTTTTTGCCCGGCTGGGGCTGGCGATCCGTCGCCGTTCGCCCTTCCGGCACACCTACGTGCTGGGCCTGGCCAATGGCGAGATTGGCTACATCCCGGACCGCGCCGCCTACGACCTCGGCGGCTACCAGCTCTGGGCGGGTTGGCACAGCCACCTGGCGCCGGGCTCCGGCGAGGCCCTGGTTGATCAGGCCGTGGAGATGCTGCACGAGCTGGCCAGCCCCGCCGCACCGACAACCGGCAGTCGCGCCTGAACCCCGCCAGCGTCGTCCGACGGCGAAATACAGGGAGCCCAGCACAGCACATGATCACCGTCAACCCAGCCCAACGACGCCTCATCACCAACGGCCTGGTCTACGACGGCACCGGCGCGCCGGGTCGACGAGTCGATATTCTGCTCGAGGGTGAACGCATCCGCGAGCTCGGCCAGATTGGCCCGCTGGCGGAGGTCCCGTCCCTCGACGCCAGGGGGCTCTGCGTCGCCCCCGGGTTCATCGATCCGCACAACCACGCCGACTCGGAGGTGCAGGGCGGCATTCTGGCCTACCCCCGGGCGGACAACCTCATCCGCCAGGGCATCACTACCCTGGTCTGCAATCAGTGCGGCGGGGCCGTAGGCGAGGTCGGGGCCTTTTTCGAGAAGCTGGACGCCCTCGCGCCGGTCACGAACGTGGCCATGCTCGCCTCTCACGGTCAGGCCCGGCGCAAAGCCCTGCAACAGACCGGCGCAACCTCAAGCACACCGGCCATGTGGGCCCGCATGCGGGACCTACTGCGGGCCGAGATGGAGGCGGGGGCAGTCGGGGTGACGACCGGCATCATCGGCGTCCCCAAAGACCACATCCCAACCGCGGAACTCATCGAGGCCGGACGGGCCGTGGCGCCTTTCAACGGGGTCTACGCTTCGCACATCCGCGACGAGGGCGAGTACGGCTGTCATCTCGATGCCATTGGCGAAGTCGCGACGGTTGCCCGTGAGAGCGGGGCTCGAGGGCAGGTGTCGCATCTCAAGCTCTGGGGGCACCCGATCTGGGGCCGAACCGAGGAGGTGCTGGCCATCTTCGCGGCGGCACGGGCCGATGGCGTCGTGCTGGCCGCGGACCAGTACCCCTACGTCGGCGGCTACCGGGGCTTCTTCAGCCTGCTCTGGGACAAACAACAGTCGGCGACCTACGATGCCGCCTGGCGCCGCGCCGCGGAAGCCGAAGTCCGTCGCCAACTCGACCTGCTCGGCGGCGCCGACCGGCTCTACATCTCATCGCACGAACCCGCGGATCCCTTGGACGGGCTGACCCTCGGCGAAGCGGCTGAGAAGCTGTCGGTCTCCCCGCCCGAGGTCGTCACCGAACTCTACCTGCGGACGCCGCGGCCGCAACTGAGCGCGTTTTTCCTGGCAATGTGCGAGGCCGATGTCCGCGTGTTCATGGCCTCGGAGCACACCATGGCGGGAACGGACAGCCATGTACGCATCCCGGGTTCCGGCGCCAGTCATCCGCGCAACTTTGGGGTCTACCCACGCCTCCTGGGCCTGTACGTACGGGAGGAGAAGATCATGCCGATGGAGACCATGATCCGCCGCCTGACCTCCCGAGTGGCCGAGCAGTATGGCATCCGGGACCGCGGGGTGCTGCGCCCCGGCGCCTTCGCCGACCTGGTCCTCTTCGACCCGGAGACGGTTCGCGACCGCGCCACCTGGCGGAACGGCTACCTGGCGCCCGTCGGGATTGAGCATGTGTTCGTGAACGGGGGCCATACCGTGGTGCATGGCGTACTGGCCGGCGAAGGCTATGGCCGCGCCCTGCCGCGGCGGGGAGCATGACCATGGGCACCTACCTCCTCCCCGCTGCCTGCGTCCTGGCGGCCACCGTGGCCGGGGCGGCGCCGGACGCGCCCGCCTTCGAGGCCCGCGTCGAGATCGAGGAAACGGTCTGCTACCCACCCGCCTACGAGGTGACCAACAACGGCTCGGGGATGTTCTGGGGCTCCGGCAGCACCCAACTGGTGCGGCTCGGTGAACGGCTGTTTGTCAGCGCCTTCGAGGCCGTCCCGGAGGTCGCGCCGCTGAACAATGCGCGCTGGGCCCTTTACGAGCGTGGCCCCGACGGCTGGCGCTTCTGCCAGCGTGACGAGAAAGACCGTACTCGGGAGCCCTGCCCGCTGGGCGTCAGCCAGGCCGGGCGGCTGCTGCTGTCGGCGAACCCAACCTTGGCCGCCCTCGTTCCCCTGGCGCCCGGCACTGAGGTCAAGGCGCTCGGTGGACCGGCTCGCCCGGAGTTCCTCGAGTTCGACCCGGCGCACCCGGAGCAGGCCCCGAAGCCGCTCGTCCCGCCTTGGAACGGCCCCCCCGCATTCACCGAACACTCCTACCGCGCCTTTGCCGCCGACGGCAAGAACGGCGAGTTCATCCTGTTCAACAAGGTGGGCTCAACCGAGTGCTACTGGGCCTTCCTGGACCGTTACGGCAAGTGGTTGACGGGGCAACTGGTATGGCCGAAGGCCGAGGAGCCGAAGTACTCCGTCTGGGGCGGCCCGGTCACGCCGGTGAATTACGCCAACGCGATCCTCAGCGACCGGCAGGTGTATTGCATCGGCCAATCTCCCTACAACCTCTGGAACCGGATCGACCCCGCGAAGACCGAGACCTGGGGACGCAACACCTGGGGCTGGCGCATGCGTAAACTGCACTATACCTGGACCCCTGACCTCGCCGCGACGCCGTTCTCGGAGTGGCGGGTGGTGGATGACACGATGGACGACGGTGGCACCATCGGCCTGGGCGACTCCTGGCTCGCGCCGGACGGCCGCCTGCATCTGGTCTGGCAGAAGGAGCCCATCAACCCCCAACTCCGCGACCTCCACTTTCCCGACCTCAAACGGGACTGGCAGATGTGCTATGGGCTGCTGAAGGACGGCAGACTGCTCGAGAAGCGTGTACTCCTCTCGGGCGGCGAAACCGCCGGGCCGCTGCACTCCACCGGCTACATCGGCCATCCTCGGCTCCACATTACCCCAGACCAGACGCTGTACATCCTCTGCAACCTCGTGGGCACGACCGCGGCGACCAAACCCCAGACCGGCACCTATGCCCTGCGCCTCGAGACCGACGGTTCCTTCTCCGCGCCGGTCCGCATTCCGCTGAGTCGTCCGATCACGGGCGCGTTCTTCACCGCCTCGCCTCGGGCGGGCTGCCCACTCACCGAGGCCGCCGACCTGCTTATCGCCGACACCCTCGACGGCCGGCCGGTAGCGCGCTATGCGCGGGTCCGTTTCGCGCCGTCCCGCAGTCCCTCGGTCACCATCGAAGGCAAGTTGGCGTTGCTGCCTGGCGAGGGCCGGACCCTCCACCTGACCGCCAAGGCCACCGATCCGCAGCACGACGCGCTGACCCTGGAGTGGCGCTTGCCCGGCAACGACACGCGGCCAGGCCCCACCCTCGAGTGGACCGTGCCGGAGCGCGACAACCGCGTTACCCTCGAGCTCACCGCACGCGACCCCCAGGGCAACCTGGGACGAGCTTCCGCCAGTGTCTCGGTGGCGCCAGTGGAACTAGCTTCCGCCAAAGAGCTTATATACGTTGAGGCAGAGGCATTCACGGGCCAGGGCGGCGGCGAGGTCAGGGTCTGCCACCCGGTCGGCGCCAGCGCCTCGATCAGCTACTGGGAGAAGGACCTCGGCCACTGGCTGGAGTGGGAATGCAGCCTGCCCGGCGCGGGCCGCTACGAACTCTGGATGCGCTACACCACGCCGACCACGCCACGCCGCGCTCTCCTCCTCGACGGCCAGTCGCCCGGCCCCGAGTTCGCCGACCTCGCTATCCCCGCCACCGGCGGTTGGTGCAGCGACACGGACAACTGGGCGTACCTGCGGCTTGGGGGCGCCCTGACCCTTGCCGTCGGCAAGCACACTCTGCGCCTGACAAACCTGTCCGGCGGCCTGGGCGTGGACTGCTTCGTCCTGCGTCCCGTACCCTGAAAAAAACGCGACCTGTGCAATAAGGAAGTCTGCCTGGAGCGCTGAAGGCGCGCCGCCATACCAGCCCAGGGCAACGCCCTGGGAATAGGACGGTTATGGGTTTGAGCCCTGTAGGGGCGAGCTATCTGCCCTACCTTCACGCCGACGTCGCATGGTCCGCCCCTTCAGGGCTCAAACCTCGGGGAGGACAGGGACCCAGGGCGTTGCCCTGGGCGCCCGAAACGCCCCTTTGGGGCTGAATACCTCGGCCCATCCTTATTGCACAGGTTGAAAAGAAACAGCCCTGGCCGCAGAGCAGGTCGAACGCGACTCAGCGGCAAGCGCGCCCGCTATCTCAACGCCGCCCCGGGGGCGATCTCGGCTGCCGATCCAGGTTCCGGCACATTTTTGTGGCAGAGGGGGACGGGGGGCTTTGCCGCCGCGGCGTGCCCGCATCCAGCCGTGGCCCGCCGGAGTTCTCTGGCACGATAATGTGCCAGGGGGTTGTCCCCTCCCGTCCGTCCCGAGGCCTGTACCGCCCCCCGCAGGCGAGCCTAGTCGAGCCTGCGCTACGTGGCTTAGGACCGCGCCTCTCGGTTCGGCCCTGTACTTGGCACGGAAACGGCTAGGAGAGACGATGCAGCGAGCGGCTTCCGGGCGTATGTTCTCGGCGTGGTGTGGGGCGTCCTGGGCAGTATGACTGGCTTCTGTAGTGCGGCGGGGGGGGCAATCGGCGTTGACCGTGCCCCTGCCGACAAGTCGGGGTGTTGACGACAGGTGGGCGGCGGCAGGTCTGGGGGTGGCGGCATGAAGAAGCGGGAACAGGAGCACGTGACCAAGCACCTCTTCATCACCGGCGGTGTCGTCAGCTCCCTTGGCAAAGGGATTACCGCTGCCTCGGTGGCCCTGCTGCTGCGGCAGCGCGGCTACCGGGTATGCATCCAGAAGCTGGACCCGTACGTGAACGTGGATGCGGGCACCATGTCTCCGTACGAACACGGCGAGGTCTACGTGACCGATGACGGGGCCGAGACCGATCTTGACCTCGGGCACTACGAGCGCTTCGCCGACGTCTGCTGCACCCGCAATAGCAACTACACCACCGGTCGCATCTACCAGACCGTGATCGAGCGCGAGCGGCGTGGCGACTACCTGGGCAAGACGGTCCAGGTGATTCCCCACATCACCGACGAGATCAAGACCGCCATCCGCACCCTGGACGGGGCGGAGGTTGACATTGCCATCACCGAGATCGGCGGCACCGTGGGCGACATCGAGTCCCTGCCTTTCCTCGAGGCGATCCGCCAGTACCGCCAGGAGATTGGGACCCGCAACGGCCTCTTCATTCACCTCACTCTGGTTCCCTTCATTCGCGCCGCGCAGGAGATGAAGACCAAGCCCTCGCAGCAGTCGGTGGGCATCCTGCGCGAGATCGGCATCATCCCGGACATCCTGGTCTGCCGCTGCGAGCGACCCATGGAAGAAGAGCACGTGCGCAAGCTGGCACTGTTCTGCAACGTCCGCCGGGAACTGGTGATTCAGGAGGTCGACGTCGCTCACACCATCTACGAGGTGCCCCTGGAATTGGCCCGCCAGGAACTGGATACCTACATCCTCGAGATGCTCGACCTGCATGTGCGCGACCTAAAGCTGGACGATTGGTGCGCCTTTGTGCAACGCACCATCGCCGCCAAGACGCGGACCTGCGAGATCGCCGTGGTCGGCAAGTACATGAGCCTCAAGGACGCCTACAAGAGCATCTACGAAGCCCTCGCCCATGGCGCGGTGGCGAACGATCTGCAGTTGCACATCCGCCAGGTGGAGGCGACCGAGGTCGAAGCCAAAGGCGCCGCGGCGCTGCTGGCAGGCGTCCATGGCGTCCTGGTTCCCGGCGGCTTCGGCGACCGCGGCACCGAGGGCAAGATCCAGGCCATCGGCTACGCCCGGGAGCAGGGCATCCCCTTCCTCGGCATCTGCCTGGGTATGCAGTGCGCCGTGATCGAGTTCGCCCGTGGTGTTTGCGGCCTGGCGGAGGCCAACAGCCAGGAGTTTGCCCCCACGACGCCCGCGCCGGTGATTCACCTCATGGAGGAGCAGAAGAAGATCAAGGCGCTGGGCGGTACCATGCGCCTGGGCGCCTGGCCCTGCGACCTGCGCGACGGCACCCACGCGGCCACGGCCTACGGCGCCCTGCACATCAGCGAGCGCCACCGCCACCGTTACGAGTTCAATAATGACTACCGCACCCGCTTCGAGGCCGCTGGCATGGTCATCGCCGGCGCCTCGCCGGACGGTCAGTTGGTGGAAATGATCGAACTCCAGGACCACCCCTGGTTCGTCGCCTGCCAGTTCCATCCCGAATTTAAGTCTCGCCCCCTGAAGGCACATCCGCTGTTCAGGGGTTTCGTGAACGCCGCGGCGCAGCGGGCGGACGCCTCAACCAAGCCGTAAGCGGGCCGGCAGGGTCCGCGGGAACCAAGCATGAGCCAACCCGGCAAACCCAGAGAGTACTGCGGGCTGTGCGGCGTGACCGGCGGCGACCATGTTCTGGAACGCATCCAGAAGGGGCTGCACACGCTGCAACACCGCGGCCAGGAAGCGGCCGGGGTCATGGTCAGCGCGGGCGACTCCTGCCTGCTGCACAAAGCCACCGGTCTGGTCGAGCAGGTCTTTGCGACCATTCCGGCCCCCTGGTTTGACGAGGGGGTGAACCTGGTGCGCGGCATCAGCCACGTGCGCTACGGCACGGCCGGCGGCTCGATCGCCGCCAACGCGCAGCCGCTGTTGGTGAACATGGCCGGACAGACCGTGGGCATCGCGCACAACGGCACCCTCTGCAACGCGCCCAGCCTGCGTCGCGAACTCCAGGATGACGGGGCGCTGTTTCAGACCACCACCGACACCGAACTGATCCTGCATCTCATGGCTCGAGCCTTGCAGAAGCGTTGTCACGGCCAGCTCTGGGACGCCCTGGCCGAGGCGCTGGGCCAGCTCAAGGGCGCCTTCTCGCTGCTCCTGATGACCCCGGATGCCATGGTCGCCGTGCGTGACCCCTATGGCTTCCGCCCCCTCGCCATCGCCGACTATGACGACGGCGGCTACATGGTCGCCAGCGAGACCATCGCTTTCGGGGTCACCGGCGCCACCTACGTCCGTGAGGTCGAGCCGGGTGAGATGGTCATCTGGAACCACAGCAATCGCCTGGAGAGCCGCCGTTTCGCCGAGTCGCCGCGCCGGGCTCACTGCATCTTCGAGCATGTCTACTTCGCCCGGCCGGGCAGCTATGTGTTCGGCGACAGCGTCTACGAAGTGCGCAAGGCCCTAGGCCGACAACTCGCCCGCGAAGCCCCGGTCGAGGCAGACGTCATCGTGCCCGTGCCGGACAGCGGCCTCTATGCCGCCCTCGGCTTCGCCGAAGCCTCCGGGATTCCCCTGGACATGGCGCTCAGTCGCAACCACTACGTCGGCAGGACCTTCATCGACCCGGCGCTGACCTCCTCCCGCCTCAAACTGGCCACCAGCAAGCTGCAGCCCATCCCCGAAGCGGTCGTCGGCAAGCGGGTCTGCCTCATCGATGACTCCATCGTGCGCGGCAACACCTGCCGAGCCCGGGTCCATACCCTCCGCGCCGCCGGCGCCCGCGAAGTCCACCTGCGGGTGAGCTGTCCGCCCCATCGCTTTGGCTGCTACTTCGGTATCGACTTCCCGGAGCGCGAAGCGCTGTTGGCCAACAAGGTCCCCATGCGTGATCTTTGCCGCTCGCTGCGGCTCGACAGTCTGTCCTACCTGTCACAAGCTGGCATGCTGTCCTGCGTGCGGACGCGCCGGCCGGAGGACTTCTGCTGCGCCTGCTTCGACGGCGAATACCCCGTCTTGCCGGACGAGCTCGATAAGCGCTCCTGAACTCCCGCGAGAGGTGGCGCCAGAGATTGCGGGAGCGCCCGAAAAGGCTATAGTGCTGACCCGGCCGCCGGGGCGGACCTCGCCCCGCTGGCTTACCCTAAATAGACCTGTCGAAGTCGGCGCGGGACGCCCCGGTTACCGCCCCCGCGCCGCAGGTCAAAGCGGATGCGCATCCCATGCCCAGGCGCCAGGACATCAAGAAGATCATGCTGATCGGCTCGGGCCCGATCGTCATCGGCCAGGGCTGCGAATTCGACTACTCTGGCACCCAGGCCTGCAAGGCCCTGCGCGAAGAGGGCTTCGAGGTCGTGCTGGTCAACAGCAACCCGGCCACCATCATGACCGACCCGGAGTTTGCCGACCGCACCTACGTCGAGCCGCTCACGGTGCCTATCCTCCATGAGATTATCCGCCGCGAACGGCCTGACGCCCTGCTGCCGACCCTGGGCGGGCAGACCGCCCTGAACCTCGCCATGGCCCTGCACGACCAGGGCATCCTTGACCGCTACCGCGTCGAGATGATCGGCGCCAAGGCCGAAGCCATCCGCACGGCGGAAGACCGCTCTCTGTTCAAGCAGGCGATGATCGAGATCGGCCTCGACCTGCCGCGCAGCGGCTCGGCCCACACCCTGGCGGAAGCCTGGATCATCCAGCGGGACATCGGCGAGTTCCCCGTCATCATCCGTCCCGGTTTCACCCTCGGCGGCAGCGGCGGCGGCATCGCCTGGGACGCGGCCGGCTTCGAGGAGATCGTGCAGCGCGGCCTGGCCTACAGTCCGATCACCGAGGTGCTGGTCGAACAGTCCGTCCTCGGCTGGAAAGAGTACGAGCTCGAGGTGATGCGCGACACCAAGGACAACGTGGTGATCATCTGTTCGATCGAAAACGTCGACCCCATGGGCGTCCACACCGGCGACTCGGTCACCGTGGCGCCGGCCCAGACCCTCACCGACCGCGAGTACCAGCTCTTGCGCGATGCCTCGATCCAGGTGATGCGCAAGATCGGCGTCGACACGGGCGGCTCCAATGTCCAGTTCGCCGTGCATCCGGATACCGGCCGCCTGGTCATCATCGAGATGAACCCACGCGTCAGCCGCTCCTCGGCCCTCGCCTCGAAGGCTACCGGTTTCCCCATCGCCAAGATCGCCGCCAAACTCGCGGTCGGCTATACCCTCGACGAAGTCCGCAATGACATCACCCGCGTCACCCCGGCCTGCTTCGAACCGACCATCGATTACGTGGTCACCAAAGTCCCCCGCTTTGCCTTCGAAAAATTCCCCGGCGCCGATACGACTCTGACCACCCAGATGAAGTCCGTGGGCGAGGCCATGAGCATCGGCAAGACCTTCAAACAGTCCTTCCAGAAGGCCATGCGTTCCCTGGAAGTCGGGCGCGCTGGCTTCGGGGCCGACGGCAAGGACGGCCCCTACCAAGCCCTCACCGACGAGGGCCTGGCCGGCGAACTGAAACGCCCGAACGCCTGGCGCATGTTCCAGATCCACGAGGCCTTCCGCCGGGGCTGGAGCCTCGAACGTGTGCGTGGCCTGACCAGGATCGAGCCTTGGTTCCTTGATCAGATGCAGGAACTGGCCGCCTACGAAGACGAGATTCGCGGTGCCGGCAGCCTCGACGGCCTGCGGCAGGACCCGCTGCGGCTGCGTCAGGCCAAGGAATACGGCTACTCCGACCGTCAGATCGCCTGGCTCCTCAGCGCCTCGGAAGACGCGGTGCGCCAGCTGCGCTACGCCCTGGGCATCCTGCCCACCTACGGCCTGGTGGATACCTGCGCGGCCGAATTCGAGGCCTGCACACCCTACTACTACTCGACCTACGGCGAGCGCGACGAGTGTCGGCCTTCTGACCGCCGCAAGATCATGATCCTGGGCGGCGGCCCCAACCGCATCGGCCAGGGCATCGAGTTCGACTACTGCTGCGTGCATGCCTCCTTCGCGCTGCGCGCCGCTGGCTTTGAGACCATCATGGTCAACTCGAACCCGGAAACCGTCTCCACCGACTATGACACCAGCGACCGCCTTTACTTCGAGCCGCTGACCCTCGAAGACGTCCTGCACATCTATGAACGTGAGAAGTGCTGGGGCGCCATCGTCCAATTTGGCGGGCAGACCCCGCTGAATCTGGCTCTCGGCCTGGCCGCCAACGGCGTCAACGTCATCGGCACCTCCCCGCAAAGCATCGAGGCGGCCGAGGACCGCGAGTTCTTCCGCCAACTGGTCGACCGCCTCGGCATCCGCCAACCCGCCAGCGGCACCGCAACGCAGATCGAGGAAGGCGCGGCCATCGCCCGGCGCATCGGCTACCCGGTGCTTGTGCGCCCCTCGTTTGTGCTGGGTGGCCGGGCCATGGCCATCGTCTATGACGAGGCGAACCTGGCCCGCTTCATGGTCGAGGGGGTCAAGGCGAGCGAGGGGCGTCCGGTGCTCATCGACAAGTTCCTCGAAGACGCGATCGAGGTCGATGTCGATTGCGTGGCCGATGGCGAGACCGCGGTCATCGGGGCCATCATGGAGCACGTCGAGATGGCCGGCGTCCACTCGGGTGACAGCGCCTGCATGATCCCAACCCTCTCCCTCAGCGACGCGGTGCTGGCCGACCTGCGCCGGCACACCTACGACCTGGCCCGAGAACTCAAGGTCTGCGGCCTGATGAACGTCCAGTACGCCGTCAAGGGCGACGCCGTGTTCATCCTGGAGGTGAACCCGCGGGCTTCGCGGACCGTGCCTTTTGTCAGCAAGGCCATCGGCGTGCCCTTGGCCAAACTGGCGGCGCTGGCCATGGCGGGGTACAAGCTCCGCGACCTCGGTTTCACCCGGGAAATCAGACCGCGGCACTTTGCCGTCAAAGAGGCCGTGCTGCCCTTCGTGCGCTTCCTCGGGGCCGACATCGTGTTGAGCCCGGAGATGAAGTCAACCGGCGAGGTCATGGGCATCGATATGGACGTCGGCATCGCCTACCACAAGAGCCAGGAGGCGGCCGGTAACCCGCTGCCTGAGGGCGGCAATATCCTGCTGAGCGTCTGCAAGCGTGACCAGGAGGCGATGGTGCCTCTGGCCCGCATCCTGGTGGAACTGGGCTACGCGCTCTACGCCACCGATGGCACCGCCACCGTTCTGCGCAATCATGACATCAAGGCCCGCGCCGTCTTCAAGCTCAGCCAAGGCCGCCCCAATGCCCTCGATATGATCGCCGACGGCGAGCTCGGCTGGATCATCAACACGCCGACCGGCGCGGCCCCGCAGCAGGATGAGGTACGCATGCGCGTCAACGCGGTCATGAAGGGCGTGCCGATCACCACCACGATGAATGGCGTCAGCGCGGCTATTCAGGGCTTGCAGGCCCGCACTCGCCTCCGCGATATGACCGTCTGCAGTCTGCAAGAGTACAATCGGCACACGCCGTTTGACCTGGATATAGCCGCCTTGCCTGCCCTGCTGGAAGGAGGCGCGCCATGACTCCCGCCGCTGCATCCCCCTGGAACTGGAAGGTCCGGCGCGAGAAGCCCGCCTTCATCGCCTTCGAGGATGGCACGGTCCTGCGCGGCTACGCCGTGGGCGCTCCCGTCGATCAGGTCGGCGAGGTGGTGTTCAACACCGGCATGAGCGGCTACCAGGAGATTCTCACCGACCCCTCCTACGCCGGCCAGATCGTCACCATGACCTATACCGAAATCGGCAACACCGGCATCAACCCCGACGATACCGAATCGCGCCGCCTCTTCCTCCATGGCTTTATCGTCCATGAAATGTCCGAACCCCGGAACTGGCGCAGTACCGCCTCCCTCTCGCAGTACCTCACCGAAGCCGGCGTGCCCGCCCTGGCCGGCATTGATACCCGCAACCTCACCCTCAAACTCCGCACTCAGGGGACCCTCAAAGCCTTCCTCTGCTCGACCGGCTCCTGTTCGCCGGCTGAAGGCGTCGCCAAGGCCCGCGCCTGGGAGGGGCTGGACGGTCAGGACTACGCCGCCAAGGTCTCCTGCACCCAGCCCTACGCCTTCGACCCCGACGACACCCTTAGTTCGACCTGGGGTCTCGGCGGCCCCCTTCCTGCCGCGGACCTCTCCATCGTCTGCTATGATTTCGGCGTTAAGTATAACATCCTCAGGGGGCTGCGGCGCCACGGCATGCGCGTGACCGTGGTGCCTGCGACCACCTCTGCGGCGGCGGTGCTGGCGCTCAAGCCCGACGGCGTTTTCCTCTCCAACGGTCCCGCCGACCCCGCGGCCGTGACCTACGCCATCGAGAGCATCCGCCAGCTCCTTGGCAAGGTGCCGATCATGGGCATCTGCCTCGGGCACCAGTTGATCGGCTGCGCTCTCGGCGGGCGCACCTACCGCCTCAAGTTCGGCCACCACGGCTGCAATCATCCGGTGATGGATCTGACCACCCGGCGCGTCGAGATCACCAGCCAGAACCACAACTTCGCCGTCGATCCGGCCACCTTGCCTGCCGCGGCCGAAATCACCCACCTGAACCTGAACGACAATACCGT
Organism: uncultured Victivallales bacterium; assembly: GCA_903834675.1. Next base: position 19,914 of record CAILKC010000158.1, read on the forward strand.
GGAAGGACTGCGGCATCGCGACCTGCCGCTGTTCTGCGTTCAGTACCACCCCGAGGCCGCGCCCGGCCCCCACGACGCCGCGTACCTATTTACTCGCTTCCGCAACCTGATCTCCAAGGCTTGATACGCTATGGCCAATCCCGCCACTGAACAGATTCTCATCCTTGATTGCGGCTCGCAGTACACCCAGCTCATCGCGCGTCGCATCCGTGAAGCGAACGTCTACAGCGAGATCGTCGACAGTCTGATCTCGCCGGCCGAGGTACGCGCTCGCGGCGTCAGCGGCCTGATCCTCAGCGGTGGCCCCGCCAGCGTGCATGAGCCCGGCGCCCCGGGTTGCGACCCGGCCCTCTTCGACCTCGGTATCCCCGTGCTGGGCATCTGCTATGGCCTGCAGTGGATCAGCAGTCACTTCGGTGGCGCCGTGAAGCGCTCCGGCGCCCGCGAGTACGGCCCGGCCCTCCTGACCCAACGCGGCGATAACCCGTTGTTCCAGGATGTGCCCCCGATCAGCAAGGTCTGGATGAGCCATGCCGACGAGGTCGTGCGCGGCGCGCCAGGCTTCGAGATCATCGGCAGCAGCGAGACGGTGCCCTACGCCGCCGTCTGGAACCCGGCCCGGCGCGTCTGGGGCGTCCAGTTCCACCCCGAAGTGGCCCACACCGAGCACGGTAAACAGATGCTCTTCAACTTCGCCCGGCGCATCTGCGGCTGCTCCGGCGCCTGGACCGCCACCCACTACATCGAGCAGGCCACCCAGGACATCCGCCGGCAGGTCGGCGCCAGCGCTGTCATCCTCGGCCTCAGTGGCGGCGTGGACAGCTCCGTCGCTGCCGCCCTGCTCCACCGCGCTATCGGCGACCAGCTCTACTGCGTCTTCGTCGACAACGGCGTTATGCGCCTGGGAGAGGCCGACGCGCTGCGCACGACCTTCGCCCAGCATCTGCACCTGAACATTCGTATGGTCGATGCCTCAGTCGGCTTCCTGCAACGCCTGGCAGGGGTGACGGAACCCGAGCGCAAGCGCAAGATCATCGGCGGCTACTTCGTGGATGTCTTCCGCGAAGCCTCCCGCACCATCCCTGACGCGCGCTTCCTCGCCCAGGGCACGACCTACCCCGACGTCATCGAAAGCTCCGGCATCGGGAAGCACGCGGACAACATCAAGAGCCACCACAACGTCGGTGGCCTGCCGGCTCAACTCGGCTTCGACCAGCTCGTCGAACCGCTGCGCTTACTCTTTAAAGACGAGGTGCGCGCCATCGGCGAGGAACTCGGTCTGCCGCACGAGATGGTCTGGCGCCAGCCCTTCCCCGGGCCAGGATTGGCCGTGCGCATCCTCGGCGAGGTCACCCCCGAGCGCGTCATCCTCTTGCAGAAGGCCGACCACATTGTCATCGAGGAGATGATGAAGTCCGGCTGGTACTACCGGGTCTGGCAGAGCTTTGCCGTGCTGTTGCCCGTCAAGACCGTCGGTGTCATGGGCGACTGCCGCACCTACGAAAATGCCATGGCCCTGCGCGTGGTGCAGTCCTCCGACGGCATGACCGCCGACTGGGTCGACCTCCCCCACGATCTCCTCGGCCGCATCTCTAGCCGCATCATCAACGAGGTGCGCGGCATCAACCGCGTGGTCTACGACATTACCTCCAAGCCCCCCGGCACCATCGAGTGGGAGTGAGCCGGTCCCCTGTCCTGCCTCCAGGGCTCAGTTCCCAGAGCGCTCGTGGGCGGCCCGGTAGGCGTTGGCCGCATTCGGCCAGTCGCTCGCCTGTTCGTAGACCTTGCCCATGAGGAAGTGGACCTCGGCGAGCTCGCTACGGTCCTTGAGCAGCGGGGTGAGGAGGCGCCTGGCCAGGGCCCATTGGCCGTCGGCGACGGCAATCTTGGCCGTCAGCAGATCGTACTGCCAGGCGGGCAGCGCCTGCTTGGCAGTCTGGTCGAGCAGAGCGTTGGCCGCTTGGGTCTGCTTGAGCTGGACCAGCACGTCGATCAGAGCCACCCGCAGCGGCATCATGGTGGGAGCCAGTTTGAGGCCGTCGCTGAGCAGCCCCCGCGCTTCCTCGAGCTTCCCGTCGGCTTGCAGCTTCTGCCCCATCTGCAAGTGCCATCTCGCCTGTTGGTCGCCCCCTTCGCGTACGATCGTCCGACTCGCCAGTTGCCGACTCATCTCGGTACGGTCGATCTGGCCAACGGCGAAGATCAGGTAGGTCTGCAGATCCGCGGTCAGAGAAAGTGGCGCCCCGGCCACGTGAGCCACCACGCTCGCATCCCGGCCGACCACCAGGGTGGTGGGCCAGGAGAAGACCCCCAGTTGCCCCGAGAGTGCCGCCTCGCTGTCGACGATCAGCGGCCACGGCAAGTGCTTGCCTTTGACCAGCGCTTTGGCGTCCTCGCTGGCATGGGACCCGCTGAGCACCACCAGGGCCCGGGCCGACGGCACCTGACGCAGGGCCGCGGTTACCATGCGCACCACGTGCTCGCTGGGGGACTGATCGGCGCGCAGGAAAAGGAGCAGAATGGGCCAGTCAGGATTGGGAATCCGCACCTCGGCGCCGGCCTGGTCCTTGCCCGACCAGCGCGCCACCAGCGCCTCGGTCGGATCGGCGTTGATGGCGGCCGGCGGCGCCGCGAGCTGCCCATGCGGCCGGGCCACCGGGGTCGAACGATCATAGGCGTAGTCCGCGTGGCAGGCGGCCTTACAGGTCCCGCCGGTGGGGGTCTTGCTGAAGGTGATCGGCAACTGCCAGGCGCCGAAGGGGGCGGTGTCGCGCACCAACTGCGGCTGGCGCGAAGCATGGGTGGCGTGGCAGACGTTGCAGTTACGCCCCCGGGCCTGGTTGACGTGAATGTAGTGCAGGTTGAGGTCGCCATTGCGGAACCCGGTGTCCGCCCCGGCCCGTTCCTCGCGCGCCAGCGCCGGGGTGTGGCAAGAGAAGCAGAGGCCATAGTTCTTCTCGGAGTAACTCTCGTAAAAGCGCCAGGCGTTGGTGTGCCGGAGCAGCAGCGGCTTGTCGCCACCGTGGATGCTGTGACAGCCGCCGCACTGGCCGTCGCGCACCGGTCCATGGCGGAAGTTGGTCGCGTCCACCAGCTCCGGCACGGCGATGGCGGTGCCGTCCTGATGCTTGATCGGGTCCTTGTGGCAGGTCATGCAAACCTTGATCGGCAAGTCGCTCAGCAGGCAGTCCAGATCCCCGGCGTGGGCGGTGTGGCAACTCATGCAGCCGCGCTCGCTCATGACCGCCGGGTGTTTGTGCGTCGCTTTGGCGGTGTCCGTCTTGACCTCCTGGTGACAGCGCAGGCAGAGATCGGGCAGGGAGGCGGTGACGTGTTTGGGGTAGTCGCTGCCATGCACGTCGTGGCATTCGGCACAGCCCTTCTCGGTGGCCTTGTGCCGCACTTTGGCCTTGGCCATCTGGGCGCCGAAGTCCTGGTGGCAACGCAGGCAAAGGTCGGTGCCGGCGGCGTCGACCAGCTTGGGATAGCGCGAGGCGTGGGGCTGATGGCAGGCCCGGCAGTCGCCGTCCAAAACGGGCTTGTGGGTGAAGCGTCGCTTCATCGTGGCGCTGTCGTGACAACGCCCGCACAGCGCCGCCATGCTCTGCTCCCGCAGCAGGCTCTTGGCCGGCCCGCCGTGCGGGCTGTGGCACCCCAGGCACTCGCCAGCCATCACCGGCTTGTGGATCACCGGCTTGCCGACCGGAATCGGCACCCAATCGTGGCAGAAGGTGCAGAGCTCCGCTTTCTGGCGCCAGACCTGGAAGGTGTGCGTGGCCGGATCGACCAGGCGGTGACAGGACGCGCAGCTATCGGTGGCCACGGGACCGTGCAGGAAGGCGGCGCGCTTGACGTCCCCATGGCACTCGGCGGTCGCGCAGCCCGCCGCGTCCGTCGCCGTGGTCGGCTTGGGCGCGGACGGGCCCGCAACCACCGCCTGAGGCGCTGCCAGCAGAGTCAGACAGAGCAGGGGGATAATGAACCGTTTCACGGCGCACCTCATCGAACACGTCCGTTGCACGCTTGCCTCACTTCGCCGGAGCCGGCGGCGCGGGGACCTCCGTTGGCGTCCGGGGCTGGGAGTACGCCCCGGGGCGCTTGGCGGGGAAGGTCACGGCGCCGTTCTTGTGACAGGCAGTGTCGCCACAGGTCGGCGGGGTCTGAGTCTGCACCTGAGCATGGCACTGAGCGCAGGCCAGCTTCACATGGTTTGTATCCAGTTCCTGGCCGCTATGGGCCGCGTGGGCGAACTCCGCCGGGGGCTGCGCGCCATCCTTGTAGTGGCAAGTGCGGCAGCGGTCCTGCTGATGGCAGCCCATGCACGGCCCATGCGATTCGGCCCAGGTCAGCCCGGGGCGCAGCGGCTTCTGGGCCGTCTTGTCGCCTTTGGGGTCGTGACAGTGAGAGCAATTGTCGTGGCGGTGACAGACGGTGCAGCGTAGTCCGAACGTAACCGTATGCTCCTTGTGGCGGAAGAGGACATTGGAGCCATCGGCCGGCGTGTAACGCGCCCGGTACAGGTGCGTCTCCGGCTCGGGGATTGGCGGGTGCATGCGGCCGAGGATGTCGTCGCGCGTCGGGGTCACGGTCTTGGTCCCGGCCGCCGGGTGAGGCCGGTGGCATACCTCGCAGGCGTTCTCGTGCATCCACTCCTTATGGCAGTTGAGGCACTGCCGGTGGTAGGCCCCCTTCAGCGCTGGCATGTGGATGTCGGCATCGACCAGAGCGACGGCATGGCAGGATCGGCAGGCGGGGATGCCCGCGGTCAGGTCCTGACTGGGGAGCGCCGCCCCCGGCGCCGTCGGCGTCGAGGCGGTGGCCCCCGCCGTCGCCTGCGGCGTACGGTGATGACAGGTGACGCAGCCGTCCCACATCTGCGCCATCTTGGCGTGCGCCTTGTGGTCAAAGGGGACCGGTTCGTAGAGTGCTGCCAGTTGCCCCAGCAGCACCACGTCCGGGCCCAGATACGCCGCCTGTATCCCCGCCACAACCCCGCTCGCCTGAGCGCCGCCGACAACCCCGGCCGCCGGTTTGGCCGTCTCGACCGCAGTCTCGGCCGCCCGTAACGCGCCGACCGCGCCGACGACCAGCGCCAGGGTCACCATCCGGAACCCGACCACCCTGAAGAAACGCAGCGTACAGGCCATCATGCGGTTGCCTTGAGCTTGGGCTGGCTGATCACGGGGAGGTAGGTCACCACGACGCGGTAGATGAGCAGCAGAGTGGCGATCAGGCCGAGGGTCACGGCCCACTCGCTGAACGCCGGGGTGTAGGCCTGCGTCGCGTAGGGCGGCCGGTAGCCAATCAGGAAGACGTTGACGCGGTTGAAGATGACGCCGAATACCACCAGCGAGGCGCAGGCGAACAGCCAGCGCGGCGATTGGCGGACGCGACGCAAGCTCAGCAGCACCAGTGGCAGGACCACGCCGCCGCCCACTTCCAGCAGCCAGCACCGGCTCTGGACCGAGCCGTCGCCCAGGTAGGTGTAGGTCCCGCGATAGGCCATGTCGCCCAGCTTGAAGGCCAGGTAGGTCCCGAGGGTGAACGGGACAAAGCGCGCCAGCGGCCCCAGTACCTCCATCTCCGGCTTCAACCGCAGCGACCAACCGGCAAACAGGGACTCCCAGATCACCATCGGGTAGCCCACCGCGATCGCCGACAGTAAAAACAGCAGCGGCGAGAGCGGCGTCCACCACAACGGGTGCAGCTTGTAGGGAGCGATGACCATCAGGTTCCCCAACGACGACTGGTGCAGGCACGAGAGGCAGCAGCCAGCGATGATCAGCAGGAACATCACCTTGTCGGTCCTGGCATTGACCCAGGCGGCCCAGCGCACCACCTGCGGGTACAAGCTCTGTCCCATGAGCGCCTGGCAGACGATCGGCAGAAACTCCATATACAACACCGTCAGGTAGCACATGACGCACATGCCCACCTCAAACAGCACCGAGTTGCCCTGCCACATGACCAGGGAATGCCAGACGTTGTAGTAGCGCCCCAGGTCCGCTTGCAGGCCGATGCACACGAAGGTGTAGCCCAGCATCGCCGTCAGCAGCGCCGGGCGGACCACGGCGTGGTAGCGCTCGCGGTGCAGGACGTGGGCCAGAAAGGCCGAGGTAAAGCCGCCGGCAGCCAGCGCCACGCCGCTGGCGACATCGATGCCAATCCAAAGCCCCCAGGGATACTGCTGGTCGAGATTCGTCGCTGCACCCAGGCCGAAGGCGAAGCGATACAGCCCCGCGAGCAGCCCCACCGCCATGAGTCCCAGTAACACCAGGACCCCCGGCGTGAACAGCGGGCGACGCACGGGCTGCGGCTCGCCGTGGTGCGTCTCGGAGTCCGTGGGCCGCGCCGCGTGAGAGGCCGCCTTCGCCACCGCGCCCTCGGGCAGCACCGCCGCGTCGTCGGGGGCAGCGTGCCCGTCGCCGACGGCCCTGGCCCGCCGCTGCGGGTCGGCCGCGTACATGATGGCGCCCAGCGCCCCGGCCAGCGCCAGAGGCGGCAGCCCGAACTTGAAAACGCCGTGCTGGATCGCCTCAGTCAACGCTGGTGGCGCCTCCCATCCCAGCTTGAGAAAGCCTACCTGTTCGAAGGGCACCGGCGAGAGGTACAGCCAACTGGTGCCCCCGACCTCATGCTCGCCGTAGACGTGGTCCACGTAGGTCTCCGGGTGTTTCCGGATGCGCTCATGGGCCAGTTCCAGCAGTTCGCCGCGTTTGCCGTAGACCATGGTCTGCCGCGGACAGGCGGCCACGCAGCCCGGCAATTGCCCCTCCTTCGTCCGCTGCGAACACAACTCGCACTTGCGGACCCGTGGGGTGAAGGCGTCGTCGTAGGTGTAGGTCGGAATCTGGAACGGGCACGCCACCATGCAGTACCGGCAGCCGATGCACTTCCAGGCATCGTAGGTCACGGCCCCGCTGTCCTGCTTGCGCAGTGCCCCCACGATACAGGCCGAGACACAGGACGCATGCTGGCAGTGCAGGCAGTTCGTCTTGGCATAGACCGTCTTGCCCCCGGCCGGGGTGTAGGCGTTGATGACGGTGAAGGCGTCGGGGGTCGGGCGTCGGGCTTGCCGCAACACCGCCGGATCATAGTCGGCCGAGGAGTCGCCGCTCATGCCGTTGGCCTGCTTACAGGCATGCTCGCACATGCGGCAGCCGATGCACAGGGTCAGGTCCAACAGAACGCCGGAGGGATCCGCCGGGCCGACCTGGTGACCATCGCCCCCGGCTGCCAGGACTGACGTACTGGCCGCCGCTCCCGCCGCCGTGACGCAACCCACCTGCCTGAGGAACTGCCGGCGATCCAGTTGCCGCATCTCTGAGGGCTCCATTCTACCTGACGCACCCCGAAAACTGCGCCGGTCGCGATCCGTCCGAAGGGTCGACCAGGCGGACCGTACCGCGATTCCCGCCGACGGCCCCAGGTCACGCCTCCCGGCCGACGGCTCACCGCTCACCGCTCCGGCCGGGCGAACCAAAAAGGTAGGTGAAAAGCCGACATTGTCAAGGTCTGGACACGAGGTCTGGGCACAAGTCAGCTCCGTAGGGGTTTGCTGGTATGAGAACCGCAGAAGGTCGAATGACCAATGCCCAATGACGAATAGCAGAATCCCCCGCCGGGGCAGCGGAGTTCTCTGGCGGTCAGGTCCGGCACCAACCGGGGATCCTGCTTGTATGAGACTTGCCGCAACCTCGTATGACACCAGGCGTTTCCCATTCCGCCCGGAGCCGGATCGGAATGGGAACCGCGTCGGCAAGTCTCATTCCGGTATGTCCGGCCCCA
>CAILKC010000159.1 GCA_903834675.1 uncultured Victivallales bacterium
GCAACGCCCTGGGAATAGGATAGTTATGGGTTTGAGCCCTGTAGGGGCGAGCTATCTGCCCTCGGTTCGCGCTGAGGTCGCATAGGCCGCCCCTTCAGGGCTCAATCTGTGGGGTGAACTGGTACCCAGGGCGTTGCCCTCGGCGCCCAAAGCGCCCCTTTGGGGCTGAATACCTCGGCCCATCCTTATTGCACAGGTCGCTTTTTTTTGCGGCGCCATCCCGAGGTTTGGAGGGCAAGTACGGGGGCGGCTCCGCCGACCCGGCCCGCCGCCGTCTGGGTAGAGCGCCCCGCCGGGCGGCGCACCGGCGTCAAGCTAAACGGTGGGGGCGCAAAGCTGTGTCAAGCCACAGCAGTCCATAGCTAGGCCTGTCGGCCGGCGCGGTCTGGGACTGAGTTCGGGCGGCAGGACTGCTCTTGCCCTCCAGTTGAGCCCCCGGCGCAGGCGGAACAAAGCGAAGATCGCGGTCAAGTCTCATACAAGGGTTCAGGGTTCTCATACCAGCAAACCCCTACGGAACTGACATGTGCCCCGGCGACTCCAGCGCGCTTGCATCTTCACGATAGGTTCCGTAAGTTCTCCCCCGGCAGGTTGCGGATGCACCTATGACGAGTCTCTTCACCAGCAGTCGGAACGGCGTACGTCCCGGGAGCGCGCTCCGGGCGGGCGGCGGCTTCACGTTGCTGGAGGTGATCATAGCTGCGGCGGTTCTGGCGTTGGCGGTGGTCATGAGTGTCGGGATCATGGGTGGGGCGCGGGCGCGGATCCTGCGGGCCGAGTCGCGTTGGGGGCGGCAGCATCTGCTCTCGCAAGCCGCCGAGATCTACCTTCTGGGGGGGGCCAACGCCGAGTTGCCGTCCGGCTTGTTACCGGAGGGTTTTTCCAGCACCTGCACCCTGGCTCCTGTCGACGATCTGAGCGAAGAGGACATGGAACCTCAGCAGGGCTGGATACTGGGCCGCTTCCACGTCTGCGTTTACGACGCGGCGGGCGATCTCATGGCCGAGTGTCGGGTGGAGAAACTGGTGCGTGAGGAGGACTGTGAATAGGCCTCCTCGCATCCGCCGCCGGAGTTGCCAGACGTCGGCCACGGCGTGCCGCCGGGGGGCGGCGCGCTTTACCTTGCTCGAGGTGATCATCGCGATCACCCTGCTTCTGCTGATCGTGGTGGCGCTGGTGAGTTTTGGTCGCGAGATGGCCCGCAGTTGGGAGAAGCTGCGCGGTGAACACGCTCGTTTCAGGGCCTTGTTGACCTTGGACCGCGCCTTGGACGGTCTGCTCAGCAACGCGGTGCCGTTCACCTGGCCGAACGAAGACGGCGAAGCGGTTCCCTTCTTTGTGGGAGAAGCGGCGTATCTCCGTCTGGTGAGTCTGCATCCGGTCACCCAGGTGGACGAGGGGGCGTTGCGTTTTGCCGAGGTGTTTGTGCGTGACGGCTTCCTGGAGGTGGCCTACACGGTCCGGCCCTACCGCGGCGCGGTGGAGGACAGTGAGCAGGTCCGCACCACGGTACTGGCGTCCGGGGTGGAGCGGGTGGAGTTCGCTTACGCCGACTGGAGCGGCGACGAGTCCGGCGACTGGGGGAACCGGCTGTTGTGGACGGACGAGTGGGAGGCCGAGCGCAGTGAGCTTCCTCTGGCGGTGATGGTGACGGTACGGTGGGAGGATGGGCGGGTTGAGTCGTGGCTGCGGCGTCTGGCATCAGGGTATCGGGAGCGCTGGGGCAAATGGGAACCCGCCAAGAAGCAGGACTAGGCCGGCTGCCGGGAGGTGTTCGGGGCGGTTACCGCCGGCGGGCGCCCGCGTCGGCGCGCGGCATGGCGCTGGTGGTGGTCATGGGGACGGCGGCCATCGCCGCGGTCATGGCCGCGCACGTCATGCTGTTGAGTGAGACGGTGGCGCGCGAGTCGGCGGTGGCGGCTGAGCGTCAGGCCCTGCGTTACGCGGCGGAATCGGCGGCTGACCGCGCCTTCTGGCGGCATCTCGTCGACCGGCGGCTCTATGCGGACCGCACGCTCGGGGTGCCGTCCGCCGAGCGCGAGGCGAAACAGGCCGAGGCCTGGATGATGGATGGGCGCCCGCACCGCATCGAGGGCACGACCTGTACGGTCCGTCTGTACGACGCGCTCCAGGGCATCAGCTTCGCGGGCAATCAACCCGGCCAGGAACTGCGCGAGCAGGGCGATCCCGAAGACAATGAACAGCGCGAGGCGATAGACACCTTCCTGGACATCGTGGCCGACTATGTGGACCCCGACGATCAGACGCACCTGCGGGGGATGGAGCGGGGTGGGTACGAGGCGGAGGGCTGGCCGGGCCTGCCGCGCGATGCGCCGCTGCAATTCCGGGAGGAGATTTACTGGTTGCCGGGGTGGCGCGAGGTCCTCTACGGTCCCGTGCAGATCATCCCGCCGCCTGGCATCAACACCGCGCCACGACAGGGCGCTGCCTCCAAGCCGCCTTTTTTCTCCAGTGCGCCCGCACTCATTCAGCGGGTGTTACGCTGTTCCGATGCTGAGCGTGAGCTGATCCTGGCGGCGCGCGCGGCCTGCGTGCAGGACGGTATGACTCTGGACGTATCGCTGAATGATCCCGAGCTGCTGGGGCGCATTCGCAGCAGCTTTTCGCTGACCGAGTCGGTGGCGGTTTCCGTGGTGGTGGACGCGGTCTCGGCCTCTGGTATCGCGGGGCGTCTGAGCGTCACCCGCATCAGCGATCTCAGTCGTCCGGACGCCTACAGCGACAGCGCCCGCCAGGCATGGGCCTTGTGGTGCCGCCAATGGGAGTGACGGCAGCGCTTGCCGTGGCCTGGCTGAGTCCTGTCCGGTGGAGCGGCCGTGGCGGCCGAATGTCGGGTTGGGTGGCTTGCGTTGGGGCGCCTGGACGATACGTTTGCCTGGGTTGCGGGTGGGCTGGGTCTGCACGGCGATACCTCTGGGCCGCAGCGCCCCGTGCGCGGGCCTGGTCGGCGTGGTGTACGGGTCGGAGTGCTATGGTGTTTTTTGACGGACTGCAGCGGCTGGGTTGCAGCGCCCTACGCCGCCTTGGCCACGTGGGGCGCATGGGGTTGTTTCTGGTCAACGCCCTGGCCTGTGCGCTGACTCCACCCTGGAAGTCGCGGCTTTTCCTGCGTCGGCTGCACTTCATCGGGGCGCAATCGGCGCCGCTCGTCCTGCTGACCGGCGCCTTCACGGGGATGGTCCTGTCGCTGCAGGGTTTCTATGCTTTGAACCGATTTGGTTCCGACGCCTTTCTCGGTCCGTTGGTGGCCATGTCACTGGTTCGTGAGCTTGGACCGGTGCTGTCGGCGCTGATGGTGACCGGCCGGGCGGGCTCGGCGATCACCGCCGAGATCGGGATCATGCGCATCGGCGAGCAACTGGATGCCATGGAGTTGATGGGGCTCAACCCGTTTCGCTACGTGGTTGTGCCGAACCTGCTTGCCGCATTGGTGGCGATGCCTCTGCTCACCGGCATGTTCGATGTGGCCGGCATCTGGGGCGGTTACCTGATCGGCGTCCACACCCTCGGGCTCAATGGCGGGACTTACCTGGCGGAGATCGCCCAGCACCTGCAATGGCGCGACATCCTGGGGGGCGTCTGGAAATCTCTGACCTTCGGCGCGATCATCTGCTGGGTCAGTTGCTATAAGGGCTACCACGCGGGTTTCGGCGCCGAGGGAGTCAGCCGGGCCACGACTCAGGCTGTCGTCTTGTCGTCCGTTCTGATCCTGGTCTGGGATTATTTTATGACCGCAGCCCTGTTTTGATGAACCCCCATGATTCGTGTCTCTGATGTACACAAAGAGTTTGACGGTGTGACCGTGCTGGACGGCGTCTCGATCGCGGTTCCGCCGGGGCAGTTCATTGCCCTCATCGGCCGCAGCGGCCATGGCAAGAGCGTGCTGCTGCGGCACCTGGCCGGCATGCTGCATCCTGATCGTGGGCAGGTGCTGGTGGATGGGCATGACCTGGCGACGCTGAGTCTGCATGAGTTGCGGCGGTTGCGGCGCCGGTTTGGCTTCGTGTTCCAGGGCGGGGCGCTGTTCGATTCCATGACGGTATTCGACAATGTGGCCTTTCCGCTACGGGAGTGCCTGCGGCTGCCTGAGGCCGTCGTGCGGGAGCGGGCTCTGGCGGCCTTGGACCAGGTCGGCCTGAGCGGTTCCGAGGCCAAGATGCCGGCGCAGATCAGTGGTGGCATGGGCAAGCGGGCGGCGCTGGCGCGGGCGCTGGTGCTACAGCCGCAGATTCTCTTTTTTGATGAACCGACCACGGGGTTGGACCCGATCACGGCGCAGTCGATTCTTGACCTGATCTCGCGGTGTCACCGGGCCCTGGGCTTTACGGGCGTGATCGTCAGCCACCAGATTCCGCGGGTTTTCGACATCGTGCAGCAGGTCGTCGTTCTGCATCGTGGGCGCCTTCGTTTCAGCGGAACGCCCGAGCAACTCCGGGAGTCCAAGGACGAGGTTGTCCTGGGCCTGTTGGGGGCCGACGATGTGCCGCTTACCGACGCCGCCGGGGCCAGAAGATAAGGAGAGCGCAGGGTGATTAACCGTCGCGGTGTGGAGATCATGGTGGGAGTCTTTGTCTTGGCTGGCGTGGCCGCCCTGGCGCACCTGTCCGTTGGGTTGGCGCGGCGTGAAGCGGTGCGTGGCAAGGGCTACCACGTCAAGGCGGTGTTCAGCGATCTTGGCGGGCTGCGCGCCGGTGCGGCCGTGAGCGTGGCGGGGGTCGATGTGGGCAGCGTTACCCGCATCGCTCTGAAGGATTACCAGGGCGAAGTCAGCCTTTACATCGATGCGCGGGTGAAGCTTCAGGTCGACTCCATCGCCTCGATCCGCACGCGGGGCCTGATCGGCGAGAAGTTCATCGCCATCAGTCCGGGGGGCGATGCGGAGATGTTGTCAGAGGGCAGTTCGATCCTTGAGACGGAACCCGCGGTCGACATTGAGCAGTTGATCTCGAAGTTTGTTTTCGGTAAGAAGGACTGAGTCGAAGGGTCTTGCGTGGGAGTCGTGACGATGATGGTGAGACGAATTGCAGGGGGCGCGGTGGTAGCGGGAATGGTCTGGCTGTCGGGCTGCGCCCTGGCGGCGGAGGGAGTTGGAGACGCGGCGCTGGCAAAGGCGCAGATCCAGGACACCTCGCGGAAGGTGATTGCGCTGTTCAAGAATCCTGCTCTGACCAAGCTGGAGAACCGCGATGCGCTGGTGAGTGAGTTGCGGGCCGTCCTCGATGAGCGTTTCGATTGGCCGACGATTGGTCGCTGGGTTTTGGCCACCAACCGGTCCCTGTTCAGCGACGCGCAGATCGACGAATTCGCCAAGCTTTTTGCGGACTACGCCGTGCTCTACTACCTGACGCAGATCAAACAGAACGTCACGGGAGACGATCCGGCGCTGGTGGACCAGGTGCGCATCGAGTACCGCGATGGCAAGCTCCGAGACGACGGCAGCCTGACCATCGATGTTCTGTTCACCTCTCCGAAAGGGGCTCAGGTCGTGACGGGATACACGTTGGTCTACGAGAAGGGCGGCGCCTCCTGGCGCGTGCGCAACTTCAGCGTGGAAGGCGTAAGTATCGTGCGCAACTGGCGCACCGAACTGGCGCCCATCAGGTCTCGGGAGAAGATTCTAGCTTTATTGAATGGCAAAGTCGCTGAACTGCGAGCGGCCCTGGCGGCGCCCGCGGTGAAACAACCGGGAGACGGTGGATGAACACAGGGATGCGTGTGGGTGCGAGGTTTTCCACGGTGGCGGCGTGGGCCGCTGTACTGGCGCTGACGATCTCCCTCGGTGCGAGGGCCCAGGAAGAGAGTGTGGCGGGACTGGACGACGAGAGTTCGACGGCAACGGTACGCGACCCCCTCAAGCTACTGAACCAAGGGGTGTATTCGGTCAACGACAGGCTGTACTTCTGGGTGCTGAAGCCGGTGGCCCGGGGCTATGCCTGGGCCATCCCACGCCCGGCGCGGCAAGGGATCCGGAACATCTTCACCAACCTGGGCATGCCGCGCCGGGGGGTCAACTGCCTGCTGCAGGGGAAGCCCAAAGGCGCGGCGACCGAGGTCGGGCGCTTTGTCGTCAACACCACCGTCGGCTGCCTCGGGTTCATGGACTTTGCCGATCAGCGCTGTGGGTTGCAGGCCTATGATGAGGACTTCGGGCAGACGCTTGGCCGTTACGGCGTCGGCTATGGGTTCTTCCTGAATCTGCCCCTGTTTGGCCCCTCCAACCCTCGCGATGCCGTAGGGCTGGTCGCGGACGCCTTCCTGGATCCCCTGACCTATCTTGTGGAGAGCCTGCCGGCGCGCCTCGGCATCGCCTTTGGCAGCGAGGTCAACGGCACCTCGCTGCGTCCCGGTGAGTACGAGAAGAGCAAGGAAACCGCGCTCAATCACTACGTCTTCCTGCGCGAAGCCTACACCCAGCACCGGACCGAACAGATTCGGCGCTGAGGGCCACGGTCCAGGCCGGGCGGCAGCGGGTCCACCGGCTCCAAGACGGTGGGGGCCGGAGTGATTCCTTCGCAGCTTCTGAGGCATTACGGCCGTGCCCGGGGCGGGCTGGCAAATGCGAGGCTGCCGCGCTACGTTGTAGCCTTTGATGTCGCGGTTTTCCCTGGCCTAGTTTTGACCGTGCGCTGCGTGCTCCACGGACCGACATGACGACGTTTACCGGAACCTCTTCCATCGCTTTGACGTGGACCCCGGCGGGCCTGTGCCGTGGGGTGCGGGTGGAGCGTGTCCGGGACCGCGGTCGGGTCATGCAGTGGTGGGAGGCGCAGAAGGGCGCCGACCGCAGCATCGCCGAGACACTCGCCGAGGGGCGACGTGCGCTGGATCCCACGGGCGCCGTGGTCGTGGTTGCCGGCGGGGATGACAGTACGTGCGGTTGCTTCGATCTCGACATGCCCGCCCTGCGTCCGGAGGAACTGCGCAGCGCGCTCACTTTCGAGGTCCGGCGTTGTGCGCCGGTTGCCGATGAGAAGTTGACCTGGGCGTACCGGGTTCTGCCTGGCGCGCCGGGACCCCGGCTCCGGATCCGTCTGTACTACGTGCGGCAGACCGTTTGGGAGCACTGGCTCAACGACGTCAGCGCTCTGACGCACGGGCTGGATATGGTCATTCCTCCGTCGGCGGCTCTCGACCCCGTGCTCGCCGGCGAGTCGGTCTGTCTCGGGAGCGAGGGTTGCCGGTTCTTTTTTGATTCCGGCGAGACGGGTCGGCGGGAGGTTCTGGTCGCCGCCGAAGCCGCCGCGCCGCGGAGCGCGTTCGGGTGCGGGTTGACGCCGTTGGCGGCTGCCTGCGTCGAGGCTGGCGAGTTGTCGGGACAGCCTGCGGACCAGCAGGCGGGCTTTGCGGCCGCCGTGGTGTTAGCGATGTACGGCATCAGCGCCACGTTTCAGGCGGATCGGCGCACGGGGTTTGAACTGCCCTACGATCTGCGGCCAAGGCGTCATCGCCAGAGTCGCTTGTTGGCGGCCGTCCTGGCGGTCTACATCACCGTGGTGACTCTCTACGGCGCCGCCCGGCTGTACGCGGATCGGCGCCAGCAGTATGCCGCGGCTCATCAGGAACGCCTGCAGGTCGAGGAGCAGATGGTCGAGACGCGCAAGCGCCTCCAGGCGGATGAAGGCAAGCTGATCGAGCAATTGCGCCTGGAAATAGCGGATCTGGTCCAGCCGCGCCCCTCATTGGCTGCGGTGCTCGCCGAGATCACGCGCCGGGTTGGGCACTCCGGTTGGTGTACGTCTCTGCGCTGGAGTGAGGGGGCGGTCAGCATTCAGCTTCGCGAGAGTCAAGAGATTGAAGATCTGGAGCGCACCCTGGAGTCTTCCCCACTGCTTGGGGACGTGCGCCAGGAGTCCAAGAAGGTCCAGGCGGGCGTCACCGAGCGCAAGGTTGAGATGAACGCTCGCTACGACCTTGGGAATGAGCAGTCGGCGCCGCCTCCAGCTCCGCCGCCCAGTGCCGGTGAGGAGCTGGCGCCGGGGGAGGAGACCGACGGTGGGGCGGTCCCGCCTAAGCACGCCGCGGCTCCCGCGCTGCCGCGGGTCAACGCGGCGGCGCCGGTTCCCGCGGAAAACCGAGTGCCGACCTCAGTGGGCACGCCAGCAGAGTCGGCTGTCCCTGGCGCCGTACCGCCACCGCCGCCACCCACTCCGTCCAGTGCAGGGGAGTAAACGTGCCCTCATGACGGCTGGTCTTCGCAAGATAAGTCTGCGGCAGTGGGTGCTGGTGCTGGTGTTTATTCCGGTCGCGGCGCTCTTCTTCCAGAAACGCCTTGCGGCGCAACTGGGAGCCTTGCCTACGGCAGCACGCATCGGCGTGGAGAGGGGCCTGTTGGAAGAGCGTCGGGAACAGCTGCAGACGCTGCAGGACCAGGTGGGTTCACGTGAAGGACAGGTGGCTGAGCTCAGGCGTCTGGCCGCGCCGTTCTGGTCGATCGACGACCGCAACGCCGCGCGCCAGAAGAACATCCTGCAGAGTGAGGTGACCCGGGTGCTCACGAAGGCCAACATCCGGGGGGTGGACTACCAGATCGTCAATCCGCGGCGCCTGGACATTGCGGAGAAGTCGCAGGTCTACGAAGTGGAGGTCACGGTGAACATGACGGCGTCCATGCGCGAGATTGCCCGGGTTCTGGCGGAGATCGACCGCTCGACTCAGGCGCTGACGTGGAGCCAGTGCAACCTTGCCCCCCTGAACTTGCGCGATACCAGCAAGGTGCGCTTGACCGGCACGTTGCGCGCCCGGGTGCTGTCGCCGGATGCCGCCGCTCTGCTGCGTGGCGGAAGCGAGGTGGCGCCGTGAACCGGATGGTGCTGTGGCTCATCAACGCGGTTCTGTTCCTGCTGGCTTGTGCGGTGACCGCCTGGGTGGTGGGCCTGTCGCCGGCGGGCGTTTCCGGCGACGCTAAGAGCGAGGCAAAGTCCGGCCGCGCGGAGCGTAAGTCGGACCATAAGGGCGTCGCCAGGGAAGTCGATGAGCCCGACGTGCGGCAGGGCACGGCCTCGATCGAGGATGCGGATACGCTGTGGCAGCAGACGCTTTTCAGACCGGAACGGACGGAAGACGTTACCCAGGCTCCGGTCGAGGAGGCTGTTGCGGGGGCGGTGGCTGTCGATCTTGAACTTGTGGGCCTGGCCCGGATTGGCGAACGGGCGGTGGCCGTGATCGTGCAGTACCGCGGCCAGGCGCGTCGGCCGACTACCAGCGTTCCCGCTGGCTCTGCTCCCGGCATGGCCCGCCGGTCGATGGGGGCACGGTCTGCCGCGGCGCCGCCCGCTGCCACCCCCGGCGCGGACGCGGACGCGGAAGCTACGCCGGACCGCCACGTTTACAAGGTAGGCGATAAGATTGGGGAATCCGGCTACACGCTGAAGGAGATCAGGCTCAAGGAAAAGGAGGTGGTCCTCGTGCGCGGCAGCGAGGAACGCATCCTTAAGCTTGACGCCACCGATGACCAGAGCAGCAGTCGCCGCGAGACGGCTGCGGCTCTGGCGGCCACCGCGTCGGCCAAGTCGGCGGTGGAGGCCCCGCCGCCCGGCGCGGCGAAGCCGCCAGGTGGGGCGAGCGCCGCGGCGCCGCCCTTACCGCCGCCGCCGCCGGTGGCGGCGGCGGTAGGTGCCCAGGCTCCCATCGTCCCCGGACAAGTTGTTCCTGGCGGCAACGGGGCGACCGGTGGCCCGATGTCCCGAGAAGAGCGGCTGGAGCGGGCTCGCCTGCTGCGTGAACGCATCCTCCAGGGACGACCGCCCACGAACACCACCAACTGAGGGTCAGTATGGACTACCGATATGGGTGCGGAATCATGGGGTGCCTGCCACGGGGCGGTCGCGGGTGGGCGGTCTGCCTGCTTGCGGTCGTTGTCCTTGCCGTGCTCCCGGGCTGTCGGCGTCTCGAGCCGCGCGACCCTCCGGCTGAGTTCAAGACGAGTTCCGCGGACAGCCCCACGAAGGCCGATCTGTGGCCGGAAGATCCCCTCGTCGTCAACAAGGTTCTGCCCGAGAGCGAGACGGCCGTCGAGGCCCGGACGGCCTTGCCCGTCCGCACCGCGGCCGCCCCCGAGGAGCCCGCGGCCTCGCCGTATCCATCGAGCCTCATGGGCGTCGGCGACCCCGAGGCGAAGGTCATGGTGGTACTGAACTTCGACGCCCTGCAGGTTACGCAGTTGGTGGAGGCGTTTGCGCAGCTTCTCAAGTTCAGCTACCTGATCGACCCTGGGATCGCCAACAAGGGCGCCGTCACCATCAATCTCGGCTCCGCTGAGGAGCCGAAGGAGATGACGGCGCGCGATGCGTGGGATACTTTTGAGCGTCTCCTCTGGCTCTCCGGCGCCTATGCTTCGGACAGTCCCCCTGGCGGTTTTCTGCACATCCTGCCCTTCGAGAAGATGGCCAAGGAGCGGCGGCTGTTGTTCAAAGGCGACTTCATGGCCCGGGTGGAGGTGGCCATGATCCCCGTGCGTTACCGCAAGAGCGCCGACATCGCCGGGCTGATCGAGCCCTTCAAGACCGAGGGTTCCACCATCAAGGATTTGGTCGATAGCAACACGTTGCTGATTGTTGAGGCTCCGGCCAACATGCCGAAGATGCGTGAGTTGATCCGCGAACTGGACAACCGTGGGGAAGCTTCCTGGCCGCATGTCTGTCTGCCCTGCCGCAATGTCGATGCGGAGGAATTGCAGGCCGATCTCGAGACCATTTTGCCCACCCTGGGCTTCACCGTCACCACCAAGAGTCCCTCCAACGGCGCCATCAAGCTGGTTTCGCTGCCCCGGTTGCAGCTGATCGTGGTCTCGGCCGCTCTCCCGGAGGTCCTGGATGAAGTTGAACGCTGGGTAAGGGTTCTGGACACCGCGGACCAGATGGAGCAGGAGAACGTCTATTGGTACAACGTGAAACACAGCAGCGCCGAGCAATTGCGGGAGGCTCTCGA
The DNA here is from genome assembly GCA_903834675.1 of uncultured Victivallales bacterium. The sequence goes on from CAILKC010000159.1 coordinate 10,948, forward strand.
GGTGTTTTTCAACACTGAAGCGACGACGGGCACGCGGCCGTCCCGGACCAAGAGCACCTCGAGCAAGTCGCGCGCCACCAGCGGCAGCAGTCGGCGCGGCAGCAGGTCCGAACAAGCCAAGACGCCGATCGAGAATCCGGCGGCGACGGCGCCCAAGGTTGCCAGCAGCGCGCGCCGGGATAAGGAGGCCGGCGCGGGGGCTACGGTCTTCGATACGCCGGTGGTGGTCTTGGTTGATGAAGTTCGTGAACGGCTGACCATCCGGACCACGCCGCGGGCCTGGAAGCTGGTGCAGGTCATCTTAGAGCGGCAGGACGTGGCCCCGCGACAAGTTTCGATCCAGGCTTTGATTGCCGACATCACCTTGACCAAGAGTACCGAGTTCGGCTTCAGCTATGCTGCCACGCAGCTGGTGAACCGCAACAGCGACGTCGTCAGTCTGGCCAGCGCCGGGGCTGGCACCATTCCCAGCAACCTCAGTGCCGTGCCGTTTGCGCTGCTGTTCAAGGATCGCACCGGCGACCCGTTGGCCTTCATCAAGGCCGTGGCGGGCGAGGGCAACACCAAGGTGCTGTCGGAGCCTCAGATCGTCGTGCTGAGCGGAGAAGACGCTGAGATCAACGTTGGCGAGCGCGTGCCCGTGCCCACAGAATCCACTAACTACAGTGGCAGTGCCGACAATTTTCGCACCAACTACGAGTACGAGGATACCGGTGTGATCATGCAGGTGAAGCCGCACGTGACCGCGGGCAATGATGTGCGTCTGGAGGTCCGACAGGAGGTCTCCGACGCCGCGGAAAGCACGGATCCCACCATACCGCCCCGCATCTCCAACAAGGTCATCGAGTCGGTTCTGACCGTGGCTGACGGTTCCACCGTGATGATGGGTGGCCTGATCCGCTCGAAGCGTGCGGACTCCAACTCGGGCTGGCCCCTGCTGAAGGACATTCCGTACCTGGGGGTCTTGTTCCGCAGCAACAAGCTTTCGGATGACCGCAGTGAACTGCTGGTTCTGCTGACCGTCAACGTGATTGCCTCGGAATCGCAGATGGAGCATCTCGTCCGCCGCTACCGTGCGGCGCTGGCTCAGATTCAGGATGTAGGGAGCAAGAGCGCACCATGAAGGAACCGGTCAGAGCGGCAGCGGCGCCAGTGGCCGTGGCTGCCGGATCCGGGGGTGCGGAACCGGCAGCGGTCGCGGCAGCCCCGGCGGGACGGCCTGAGGACGGCGGCGCCTTTGGCACTCTTGCCGGGGCGCGGGCGCTGAGGTGTTCTCCGGATGAATTGGTGCGCGCCGTGCGTGAGGGTTTGGCACGGCACGCGGGTTTGGCCGAAGGCGCGGCGGCGCTTGGGGGCACGCCGGAGAAGGACCTCGAGTTTGTGGCCCAGGGCCGGATCGAGGAGAGCGACCTGCTCCGGCTCTACTCCCAGGCGAGTGGGCTGCCGGTGGCGGACGAAGAGGAAGTGCGGGACCTGGAGCCATTCCCTGAGGTCACGCTGGATTTTCTTTCCCACCACACCTGCCTGCCCCTGCTCTGGGATGGTTTGCAGGTCGTGCTTGCGGTGGCCGAACCCTACGGCGTGGGCCGTCTCGGTCAGGCCTGGCTGGCCATATTCCAGCTCAAGCCCTCGTTCGTGCTGCTGCGGCGGGCCGCCATCGAGCGTCACCTTACGGCCCAGTACGAGGCTGGCAGCGGCGACCCTGCTGATCTAGCGTGGGATGGGGACACCAGCGAGGCGGCCTTGCGAGACCTGGCCCGCGAAGCCCCCATCGTCCGGCTGGTAGGCGACATGTTCAGCCGCGCCCAGGAGATGGGAGCCAGCGATATCCACATCGAGCCGGCCGAGGATACGCTCTCCATCCGCTTCCGGGTCGATGGCATGCTGCAGAACGTGCTGACCCCGCCCGTCAGCCAGTACGCCGCCATCGCCTCCCGCGTCAAGCTCCTGGCCGGCATGAACATTGCAGAGCGGCGCCTGCCTCAAGATGGTCGCATCGATCTCTCCGGGCCCAACCCGCTGGATGTCCGTGTCAGTTGCGTGCCCAGCATGCATGGCGAATCTATCGTCCTGCGGTTGCTGCAGAAGGACGTCACTACCTTCGACCTGGAGCGCGTGGGGCTTGTGGACGCGATGAAGCAGTCTCTCGAACGCCTCTACAGCATGCCGCACGGCATGATTCTGGTGGTGGGTCCCACCGGCAGTGGCAAGACGACCACGCTGTACTGCGTCATGCGCGAGTTGAACAACGAGACGCGCAAGATCATCACGATCGAGGACCCGGTGGAGTACCAGCTCCCCGGCCTGACGCAGATTCATGTTCGGCCTCAGATCGGCCTCAGCTTTGCCAACGGCCTGCGTTCGATCGTGCGTCAGGATCCGGATGTGATTCTGGTGGGCGAGATTCGAGACCGGGAGACGGCCGAAATCGCCATCCACGCCGCCTTGACCGGGCATCTGGTGCTCAGCACCTTGCACACCAATGACGCCGCCGGGGCCATCAGCCGTCTGCTGGAGATGGAGGTTGAGAGCTTCCTAATTTCCTCGGCCTTGCTGGCGGTGCTCTCGCAGCGTCTGGTGCGCCGTATCTGCCCGGAGTGCGGCGGCAGCGGTCGCCAGGGTGCCGCGGGCGAAGACCCCGCCAGCGGTCGGCGTTGCCGCAACTGCCTGGGCAGCGGCTATCGCGGCCGGGTCGGCATTTTCGAGATGCTGTTGGTGACCGACGATCTCCGGCGGGCCATCAACGAGCGCCGCGACAGCACTGAACTGGCCGCTGTCGGCCGCCGACAAGGCATGCGGTCGCTGCGTGAGGATGGCGCGGAAAAGGTGCGTCTGGGGATCACCAGCGCCGCTGAGGTGGCGCGGGTCTGCCAGGCGGATCTCATCGTCTGACCGGCCTCGCTGCTATCTTTTTTGCCGAGATGCTTGACCTGCTGGCCGGACCTGTGTATGGTGGAAGCACCAGAGGTAGGAGTTGACCCTCTGAACGATACATCATCGGGGCTGCAAAGCCTCACTTTGTGGATTACAGAGCGCACCTACTCCTACCTCTGGTCTAAGCTCTGCGAGCGCGCCTCCGGTATCTAACCGGAGGCGCGTTTTTTTCGACCTGTGCAATAAGGAAGTCCGCCTGGAGCGCTGAAGGCGCGCGGCCATACCAGCCCAGGGCAACGCCCTGGGAATAGGATAGTTATGGGTTTGAGCCCTGTAGGGGCGAGCTATCTGCCCTAGGTTCGCGCTGA
>CAILKC010000160.1 GCA_903834675.1 uncultured Victivallales bacterium
CGAGGCGTTTGCGCGGCGCGCCGAAGGGCACCGGACTTGGGATGTCGCGGTAGATGGGCAGCAACTCCGTGCCGCGGTGCTGGCGCGCTGCAACAGCCTGCTGGACGACTGGCTGAACATCACCAACCGTCTGCGCCAGAGAAACACCAGCCTGCAGTACCAGCAGGAGGTCGGCGGCCCGCAGCGGCTGCTCTATGAGCCGTTGCACCCGGATCTGCCCACGCTGCAGCCCCCTGGCCGGAACTTCCGCGCCAACCGTTCCATGCGCGACGTTGAGCCGAACGTGGAGATTGCCGTCAAGGACCTCATGGACTGGAGGGAACAGCCATGAATCGGCCCGAGATGCGCTCCAGCCAGCTCATCACCACCTTCGGCCCTGGCGCCATGGTCGACTTGCCCGAGGCGGCGATCATGGTCGCGGGGCTGGATCACTGGCACTACGACCCGACCCAGATTCCGTCCATCGAGGAACCGCGCCTGGTGGAGAAGCTGCGCCGGTTGCTGCAGGTCGAGAACCTGTCGCTGCGCGCGCCGCCGCCGGCTTCCGATCTGCCGCAAGGTGCCCGGCCGGATGTGACCGGCTGGCGTTTCCCGCAGTGGTTCATCGTGCAGAACTCGGTCTCGACGTCCAGCGGGTACCGCCGCCGGCAGCTCGTCCACCTCGACAGTCTGCAGAAGGACAAGCACGTGGACCGCGACAACCGCAAGCACCCGGTGGTGCCGGTGCGATTTGTGCGGGCCTGCAAGAAGGGCCATGCGGGAGACATAGACTGGCCCGCCTTCGTGCATGGCACCGGGCCGGCGTGCGGCCGGGACCTGTGGATCGAGGAACGTGGTACCAGCGGCGACCTCGACGAGGTCTGGATCGTCTGCGACTGCGGCGCTGCCAGGGCTATGAGCCAGGCCGCCCGGATGGACCTGAAGGCATTGGGGCACTGCAACGGCGCACGGCCATGGCTGGGGCCGGGGACACGTGAGAAATGCGGGGAGATCAACCGGCTGCTGATCCGCAGCGCCAGCAACGCCTACTTCCCGCAGTTGCTGTCGGTGATCTCGATCCCGGACCGCCAGGCGCCGGTGGACGACGTCGTACGCTCGCTCTGGGATGACTTTTTGTCCGACGTGGAGACGCCCGAGGACCTGGCCCGGATGCGCCGTAAGCCCACCGTGATGGGGAAGCTGCAAGGCATCGATGAGGACGAGGTGATGCGGTCGATCCAGCGGGTGCGATCGGGCGACGCTGGGGCAGACCGGCCGGTGAAGGAGGTCGAGTTCGAGGCCCTGGCGGAGGCAAAGCAGGAACTGGGTACGGACGCGCCCGATGGGCAGTTCTTCGCCCGCGCCCTGCCGCAGGCGCTATGGGAAGCGCCATGGATGACCGCCGTGGAGCGGGTGGTGCTGGTGCACCGGTTGCGCGAGGTGGTGGCGCAGGTGGGCTTCACGCGCTTCGAGGCAGCAGGACCCGACGAGCAGGGCGAGTTGTCGCTGGATGTGAAACGCGCGCCGCTGGCCATTGACAGCTCCTGGCTGCTGGCGGTCGAGAACCGGGGCGAGGGGCTGTTCTTGCAGATCAGGGCCGAGGCCGTGTCAGCGTGGCTGCAAACGGCGGCCGTCAAGAGCCGCGGAACGGCGTTGCTGCACGGGTTCGACCTGTGGAAGGCGGACCATGAGGACAGCACGCGGAGCTTCCCGGGACTGCCCTACTACATGCTCCACTCGCTGTCGCACCTGCTCATGACCGCCATCTCTCTGGAGTGCGGCTACCCGGCCTCGTCGCTGCGCGAACGGGTCTACGGC
>CAILKC010000161.1 GCA_903834675.1 uncultured Victivallales bacterium
CATGGTCGTTGTCCCTTCCTGCTAATGAACGTCCGGCGTAAGACCCAGCTCCTTCGTGGCACAGAGGCAGGCGGTCACGCCTTCCGGAATCACGTCCTTGACATACACGATACGATAGGACAGCCGGCGGGCCGCGTAGTCCGAGCTCTCCAGGGTACAGCGCACGATGCCTTTGACTGCGCTGACCATACGGGCGAACTCCGCGGCATAGGCGCCGTCGGTAGCCCGGTCGCCGCCCTCACGGCGCACCCGCAGCCGGATGCAGGTCAGGCCGGCCTTCTCGGGCGTGAGCGCGGCCGCCAGCCAGTCGGTCGCCGCCGCGTGCAGCTTCATGGACAGCGACTCCAAGGCCGCGGTGTGGCCAAGTTGACGTTCGCCGCGCGCCTTGAGTGCGGTCTTGCCGAGGATGCGCCCGTCGCAGAGTCGCACCACCGCGATCTCCAGCCGGCCGGCCTGAACTTCGTAGTCGCCGGACTGATCGAAGCGCTCGGTACTTACGATCAGGCGCACACTCAGGTCTGGATCGGTGGGATTGACCGCAAAGCCGCCTGCGGCCAAGCGCTCCTCGGTACTCGTTCGCAGCGCCGACCCCACCGCGGCGGCGTCTCCCTCGCCCGCGGCGGTGACCCCGATGCACAGCGCGGAGCGGTCTTCGGCCGTGAGGGCCACCGGGGCGGGCGGCGCGGGGGGAGGTGGCGGCGTTGGCGCGGCCTTTGTCTGCACCGGGACCGCTGCCGCCGCCGCCGCAACGGCGGGCTTCTCAAAGGTGCCGCAACCGCACATTCCAACCCAGAGTAGGCCCAAGCTGGCGCGGGCGATGTGCCGAACGACCTGCCCGCTGGAATCATGCGTTGTCATGCTGCCTGCCCTCCTCAAGATGCTGCTGTGCGAGTGTGGAAACGCAAAGCCGATGGCCACTGCCGAGATCGAGAGTCAGCCCGGGGGCCAGCCAACCGCTCTGCTTGCCCAACCGGAAGCCGAAGGCGTCCTGCCGCCGCCAGACCCGCAACCCGCCGAGGTCTGGATCCGCCTGCCGCAACCGAACATGGCACCACACCGCTACGAAGACTTCGGCGACCTCGTCTGAACGCCGAACTACGGCCCCAGCGGCATGGTGGAATCCACACGCCTCACCAAAGGCACAGTCGTCAGGACGATCCTGCACGCCGCAGGCCAGAGGCCGGATGTGCAGGGTCAACGGAGCGGCTGCCGCGCTGGTGCCGCCAAGCGCGGCCGGGTGTTCTCCCGCACTCGACAAGAGCACCGTACCCCGCACGAGGGGCAGATCGTCCAGCAGCGTACCATTGCCGCTGCGGTCGGTGTAGCGGACGCCCTCAGCGCAGCGCTCAAGACAGGCGTGGATCTTGCTGATGCGCAATGATTCTTGCTCAAGCGCCCGGCCGCTCCGGTCGAAGCAGCGAGCCACGAGGTCACATTCGCGACCCCGACCGAGGCGCAACGGCTGCGCCGCCAGCAGGTGGATGCGGCCTGTCTCCAGGTGGAGCGTCAATGCTCGCAGCCGCGCTTCCGGCGGCGGCGGGGGCAGGACCATGCTCCGCGCTTCCTTCTGCCACAGGTCCAGGGCCTCCCAGACGGGCGGCGCTTCCGTCATCTCCTGCACCAGTTCGCGCAAGGTGATAGAACGAGACTTGAGGGCATCGCTGTAGAAGTCCCCCAGCCGCACGACCCCGGCGTCGCCCTGATGGATGTCGATACTCAACTTCCCGACGAGGGATTCAGCACTCAGGTCTGAGGCGTACACGCTGTGCTCGGACTGGGCTTCAAAACGTTGCTCCTGCTCCGCACAGGTAAAGCTGACATCCCACTGCAACACCTTGAGCCCGCGCACCCCCTGCGGCGGCGCGCATTCGAAGCGTACGACCCGGCTCCGACCCGCGCCAAGCTGGCAACCCGGCATCTCGAAGGACCACGGTCGGCCAACACCGAAAGAGGATGAAATACGTACACGCAGCGCAGACACGTTGGCAGCCGCCGCGCTGAGCCGGAGACGCAAGACGCAGTCCATTCCTTCCACCAGGCAGCGCCCTCGGTCCACCTCCAGGGTCAGAAGGGGACACTCCGAGCCGAGGGAAATGGCAGGAAAGGGGGTGGCGTCCAGGGCGCTGTCCGCAGATCGGTACGGCGGGTCAGAACGCGCCGGTAAGCCGCCTGCTCCCGAGGCGGAAGCCGGGCCGCTGGACCCGTCTGCCAGTGCTGCCGGCTCTCCCGACCGCGACGCCCGGCCTGGCGCGGCCTGTGTCTGGGGCCGCGAAGACGCGGTCTCACCGGCTTCGCCCGTGGGGACGCTACCAGGGTTCACCGCGCGCAAGAGTTTGCCGCAGTCCTCACAACAGCGATCCGCCGCGGCGACAGGCCAGCCGCAGTGCGGACAGTTCGTCAGATGTCCTGGTTCAGCGTGGCTCATGGAGTTCCCGCCGGAGGCTCCTGCTTCCTGGACTCGGGCTTCTCCGCTGCAGGACGCGATGCCGTGCCCAGAGCCGCGAGGGCTTCGCGCAGCACCCGCTCCAAGCGGTCGGCCGCTTCGTCCATGATGCGCCGCCGGTCGGCCTCATCTTCCCATGCACGCATGCTATCGGCTTCGTGCATGCGACAGAATGCCGCCGCCACGGCCGGCGAGCGTGCCGCTTGCAGGGCCAGAATCTCGTCCGCGCTGCGCCCGCTGAGCGAGAGTTGTTCCTGCAGTTTGAGCAGGCGTTCCCCGCGGCCCGCGTCAGGGATGACGGCCAGCAGAGCTTTGAGGCTCATGGTCTCATACGCCGCGGCCCTCGCCGCCTCATCTTCACGCGCCAGGCGACGCGCTTCCTGGTCGTGCAAACGCTCCAATTCCTCCGCCTTGGCACGCCATTCGAGTTTGGTGCGGATGTCGGCATCCCGCGTCTCGAGCGCGACCTGTGCGTCGAGTTGCTGTTTCTCACGCCGGTAGGTGTCGTCCTGCCGCGCCAGTGCCAGACGGTGCTCTACGTCGAGGACCTGTTCGGTACGCTGGAAGGACTTTTCGGCGCCTTGACGGCGGCGCTTGAACTCGTCACGCAGCAACTCCACTTCCTGCCCCATGTGCTCTTCAGAGACGTCCCGTTCCTGCGCCAAGCGGCGAGCGTACAGCTCCAGATCGTGCTCGTCTTTGAGGGCGGAGATTCGGTCGGTGCTAACGACCTCGCGCAGGCGGGCATCGAACTCGGCCTGGCGACGCCGGATGTCGAGGTCGCCAGCCTGGCGGCGCAGTTCCTCGTAGGCGCGGCCGGAGAACTCCGCGGCCGATATGGCCACCAACGAGAAACCGAGCCGCTCCAGTGAGGTGGCGAGTGTCTGGCGGAGACTATCCTCCAGGCGCAGGCGTCGATCTGGATCCTTCACCAGGTCCTCGACAGAGGCGCGGTTGCAGCAGTTCTCCAGGGTGTACCGGATCTCGCCGGCCAGGCGCTCTGAAAGCGTCTCGAACGATAGGCTGCGGCCGTCTTTGAGCAGGTTGGTGATGAAGTCCTGGGCTCGTGCCGGGTCCAAGCGCAGAACCGCCTCGCCGTAGAACTCCAGCTCAATTTCCTCGGCCGAGCGCAGTCCTTCGACCCGCAGGGGCAGGATGATATCGCCCGCATCAACCAGCACCACGGTACGCGGCGGGCGAGGCCCCCCAGTGGGTCAGGCGCCGCGCCAGACTGTCGAGAGTGTGGCTGCCGGCCTCAAGGAGATCAGAGAACCGCCCCCCGTCGAGCAGTAGCGCCACCGTCCCTTCGCTGACACTTAACCCGCGCTTCAGCAGGATGTACAGGTCGCCGACCTCAAAGCGCTGCGCCACGACGCCGGGCGGACGCTGCCACTGGCCGCCCGCGATCCAATCGCGGTCTTCCGGATGCAGAGCGGTGCGGCAGTTCCAGCAGAACTTGGAGTCGCTGCCCACCCAGTTGCTGCAGGCTGGGCATTTCCACCAGCCATGGGGTGACGGGGCGCCGCACTGCGAGCACATCCGAGCCCGCTTCTTCACTTTGGCGTTGCAGCGCTCGAAACGATCGCAGAATATGCCCATCGCCTACCTCCATCGCGTTGACGACGTTCCTGCTTCACCCCGGTGCTGACGGCGGCTTCACGGGCGCGTGCGTGGCACAGTGCCGAATCCCCAGCCGGGTCCAGCAATCGGCGCAGATGGCCGTCCCGCACACCGCA
>CAILKC010000162.1 GCA_903834675.1 uncultured Victivallales bacterium
GGGGTTGCGGAGCGCCGCAGCGCGACAATACCCCCGGATCGGAGATCCCCACGATAGGCACCCCGGCGGGGTGCCAGAGACTAGCCGGGGGTTGCGGAGCGCTACAGCGCGACAATACCCCCGGATCGGAGATCCCCACGATAGGCACCCCGGCGGGGTGCCAGAGACTAGCCGGGGGTTGCGGAGCGCTACAGCGCGACAATACCCCCGGACTTCAGCCGACCCAGACCGGGCTGGCCCAACCCCGGTGACCGTCGCACTGGGTGACGCGGGCATAGTAGGCGCCGCCGTGCGGCGAGGGGTCCACCCAGTCGATCGTAACGTTCTCCGCGGCGGCCGTCTGCGTATGGACCACCTCGCCATTGCGGATAATGTCCACCCTCTCGATGGTCGCCTCGCCGATGGCCCGCACCGAGATGGCCTGGCGCTCGCGCGCGGCGACCTCACCGCCCATCAGGCTGCCGTTCACCCGAAAATCGATGAGCATCCGGGCGCCGGTGGTGCCATAGCAGCGGCGTGCCAGGAGCGCGTCGAAGAGGGCTTCGCGCGTGAGGGTCGGCGCCAGCACGCAGGCCAGCCCGCCACCTTCGAACGTGCGATTGCCCTGGCCGGGCCGCCCGATGTGATTGTCGGTGCCGGCGATGATGCCCATGCGCAGTCCGCGGGCCAGGGATTCATGATAGGCCGATTCGCTGCCGTCCTCCGACGAACCCCAGCCGCTGTAGATCTCGACTAGCCGTTGTGCCGGGCCGTCCGTGATGGACCAATCGGCCGGGGAGAGGTACTTCGGGTGGTGCGGAATGGCGATGAACGTCCACCCCTCTTGCGCCAAGGTCGTGTACAGACCGGCGGGGTTGCGACCGCGCGGATCATCCGCCGGCACGCACAGGCCGTCATCCCCGCGGTAGTAGATGTTGATGTGCGGCCTGCCGCCCCACTCGTACCCGAGCAGGGTCACAAACGCGCCGGGGGCATGGAACCGCGCGGCCACCTCCCGCGTCAGCGCCCACTTCTCAGACGCCGGATGCAGCAGGCTCGCCTGCCCTCTCTCGAAATGGTCTGCCAGGGCCGCGAAATCCAGACCGAGCACATCGCGGGCGAAAAGGTAGGCATCGTCGAGGCTGCGAATGCCGTCGCTGAGTTCCGTGTGCGTGTGGATCTCGCCGAAATAGACGTTGTACCCCGGCACCCATTCGCCTTTGACCGAGGGGTTGCTCCGGCCCGCCAGGCCAGCCGTGCGGTTCACCACCGTGACCCGTCGGCAACCGCCGTCCGCGTCTTGGCTCGCGTCATGGGCGGCCTCCGGCATCTCAGACCGGTTAAGCGCCGCGTCGACGGGAACCACGCGCGCCACCAGCTTGTCCGCCACCGAGCAGGCCGGCACCGTGACCCGGTACCGTTGCGCCGTGTCGCCCGTGACGCGCACCGATGGGTACGGCAACACGGGCGCGTAGTCCTTGTTGCCCTCAGCATCGACGGCCAGGTTGAAGAAGTAGGTGCCGCTGAAATCGATCGGCAGCACACGTTGCCCAGACGGGTCGCCGATGACGAAGGCAAGCTGCTCTCCCGGCGCCAACGGCTGGTCTTGCACCACCACGTCGACCACGGTATGCACCGAACCGGAGGTGGTGATCGTGCCCTCGATCCGGCACCCACCCGTGGCCCGGGCCGTGATGTGACTGCTGACGTAACCCGGGTACGTCAGCGGCGAGTTGCGGAGGAAGAAGGTCGTGCAGTCCCGTTCCTGGGCAATGCCACCCCAGAACTGGGGCAGGAGCAACGTGATATGCCCGCCCACCGCGATGGTCTTCTCTGGGACGAGCGTGATCGTCACCGTCGAGCGCCGTCCGGCGACGACCACCTCAGGCGTGGCCTGGGCCGTGGCCGGAAACGGCGTCTTGCCGAACAGCTCATGCTGCCACAGTGGTCGCGCATTGCCGCGCCACCAGACCCGGTAGTGCGTGTCATCCTCCAGCGAGGTGGTGACCAGGGTCGGCATCATGCCGAAATTCGTGAACACGGTGCGCTTACCAATCTCCATCCACGGCCTCCTTCGGTCTGTTGAACGGGCGCCACTCTCCATCCCGGCTCGCGCCGCCATGCCTGCGAGGCGCCGAAACATGCGAACTCCGCAACGCGGCGTTCGCTTTGGACTGCGGCGGCCCGCAGGGGCGGCGCCGGGCGCCGAGTACGATGTTTCTGGTGATCAAAAAGCGGTTATAAGGCTACAAAATCGGCACAGTATCGAATGCTACCTACTTTGCCAGAGATTCTTCCGTGCGCACGGCACCGATACGATTTTCTCGCCAAGCCGACGGTGGAAACCCTGCCGGTAAGCCGCGATACCGGCAACTGCTTTGGCCGCCTCAAGAGCGCCCTCAAAGCGAAGGGCAAACCGCTCCCGATCAATGACGTGTGGCTCGCAGCCCAGTGTCTGGAAACCGGGGCTGTCCTGCTCACCTATGACCCGCACTTTGCCGCCATCGACGGGCTGCGGGTGTGGCCGGAGGTAGAGCCGCAGGCATGAGGTCGGATGCGGGTCGCGTCAGGCCCGGATCGGGTCGCCTCAACTGCCATCGAGGTGGTCTGCCAGGCGTTGCCCGCGTCAATCTCTGCCATGGTGGTTAGGCAAGCATGGTGCATAGTACACCAGCAGCGAACCACAAACAGGTTCGCAACTCACGGAGAAGATACATGCTCAGATCGACCGCTCTCTTCCTGGCGCTGTTGGCGCTCCCCGGCGTCGCCCTCGCCCAGCAGACCGCGAGCAGCGGCCCGTGGACGATTACGGCGGGCCCGGCAGGGCCGGACACTGTCGCCTACCAGGGCCAACCGTTGCTCCGCGCCGGCTTCCTCAACGGCTTCCTGCCCAACTGGACCGGCACGCGCTTCAACCTGAGCGGCGCCAAGCTCACCAGCACCGCCGACAGCCTGACCTGGAGCAGGCAAGTGCCGGAGAATCAGGACGCGACGCTTACCGTCAGCCTCGCAGGCGGCAAGTTGAGCGTCTCCCTGGAGACCACCCTGTACGCGGCCGGGCCGGTGGAATTCGCCACAACCATCCTCCCCGAGGCGGTACGCACAACGGACACGTATGCCCTGATCAGCGTCAACGGCAAGCCCCGCACGTTGGACCTGCTCAGCGCCTTCGACACCCTCAACGGCCTGACCGAGCTGCGTTTCGAGCAGATGCAGCGCACCGTCATCGTGCGCTCTGACCCGGCCGTGGTTCAGGACCGCCGCGACCGCGGGCAGGGCCTTTTCCTGGTTTTCTCCCTCAAGGGTGAGGGCAAGACCGTGACCGAGCGGCGGCATTTCGAGGTCGAGGTGCAGGAGACCAGGCCTGAGGACCTCGAGGCGCGGCGGGCGACCCTGGCGCAAGTGGCGATGGAGACGCGCGAGATCGTCGTCCCCAACCGCGGCTTCGAAGGCGGCCTGGAGGAGTGGAGCGATAACCCGCGCGCGGCGGTGGACGCTGAGGTCAAACACGGGGGCAAGCAGTCCGCCCGCATCACCATCCCGGCCGACCAGACCGACAGCACCGGCATCTATCTCGTTCAGAATGTGCCCATCATCGGCGGGCGGCTCTACTCCGTCGCGGGCTTCGTGAAGAGCCAGGACGTCAAGGCTGCGTCTCTCGGGGACAAGTCCCCCACGGGCGCGACTATCATTCTCGAATGGGCCGACAAGGACGGCAAGTGGCTGGCCTCCGGCGACTACGCCAAGGGGCTCTACGGCAGCACCGACTGGCAGAAGCTGACGACCAAGCTGATACGCGCCCCCAAGGAGGCCGGCTTCGCCATCATCTTCCTGTCCCTGCGCGCCACGGGCAGCGGCTGGTTTGACGACCTCACGCTGACCGAGGTGGTCCGCAATGTGGTCCTGCTGGAGCCGTTGTTTGGCAAGACGATCGCGGATAACACGCCGTCGTTCAACTGGCAGCATGGCGAGCCCGGCCCGGGGACGCTGCAGCTATCCACCGACGAGACCTTCCCGGCGGATAAGACCACCACCTACGAGAATCTCCAGCCGCCCTTCAGCCCCGACCTGCCCCTGGCGCCGGGGAAGTGGTACTGGCGGGCCAGCATCCCCGAACACGGCACGACATCAGTGACCTGGAGCTTCGCGCAGACCGCGCCGCTGACGCAGGACTGTAACGCGCCGAAGATCAGCCCCGATCATGCGTACCTAACCACCGCCCGCCAGCCGGTGACGGTGCGCACCAGCGACAATGTCGCGGTGACGAAGGTGGAGTGCAGGCTCGACGGCCAGCCCGTGGCAGGGCAGATGAGCGCCACAGGCGTGACGGTTACGCCGCCGACCGACTGGGCTCCCGGCCTGCACCAGCTCGAGATCACGGCCGCCGACGCCGCGGGGAACTCCGCCCGGCGAATGGTCTTCCTGAACTACGCGCCCAACGTGACCCAGAAGCTGTGGCTGCCCAACGGGGGTATCGCCATCGGCGGCAAGCCGCAGTTTTTGCTGGGGATGTACGGCGTGCGCACCGAGGACCTGCCCGCGATGGCGACGGGCGGCTATGACTACGTCCACAACTACACCTGGGACGGCGCCGGCTCCAACGCCTCGGCCAGCGAGTACCTGGACGCCTGCGGCAAGCTTGGCCTGCAGGCCTTCATCGGCTTCGACCGGGCGAAGCTGCAGGCGTGGGACGAGGCGTTCGTCGCCGAGCGCGTCGGGGCGCTGAGCCGTCACCCGGCCTTGTTGGCCTGGTATCTGTTCGATGAGCCCGACCTGCCCCACCAGTACGTCCCGCCCGACCAACTGCGGGCGCTGTACCAGCTCATCCACACCCTCGACCCCATGCACCCGGTGATCGTCACCGTCGCGCAGACCAACTTCATGCCCCGCTACTATGGCAGCTACGACGTCTACTGGAGCATGGACTACGGGACCCCCGCTGCGAACGCGAAAAACTTCGAGGGCCACCGCGCCGCGCTCGAACCCGGTACGCCGATCATGTCGATCGTCCACTCCTATGACGGCAAGCAGAAGGGCCCAAGCCAGGGCGGCGAGATCGAGAAGTTCGAGCCCGGCCCCGAACAATTGCGCGCCTGCGCCTTCATGGCGATCGCCCACAATAGCAGCGGTCTGGCCTGGTGGTGGTGGGGGCAGGGCGGCGACTCCTTCATGACCGTGGCCCACGTCCCCACGGCCTGGACGGCCCTCCAGGAGACGGTGCGGCAGATCCGCGAACTGCGCCCGCTGCTCGAGGCGCAAGTGGAACCGCGAATGTGGATCGAGAAACCGGCCGAGGGGCAGGAAGTACATCTGTGGGAGAAGAGGCTGCCCGACCGCACCGTCATCATCGCCGTCAACCGCGAGAAGAAGCCCTGCAACCTCAACTTCGCCTCCCCTGCCTTCGCGGGGAAGACCCAGGCGAGCGTCCTCTTCGAGGGCCGCTCCGTGACTCTGGCGGAGGGGAAGCTCAGCGACTCGTTCGCAGGCTGGGCGGTGCATGTGTACGAGGTGAAGTAGGGGCGGCGTTTGTAGGATCGCAATGGAGGGGCTCTTCGTGAAGCGAATTCAGGCTCTGGTCGGCGTGGGTCTTTGGCTGTGCCTGCGGCTGGCGGCGGCCGATGCCTGGCCGCAGTTCCGCGGGCCGGGGTCCCTGGGCGTCGCCAGCGCCGACCCACGCCTGCCGCTGACCTGGGGAAGCACGCAGAACGTGGTCTGGAAAGTGGCGATTCCGGGGCTCGGCTGGTCCTCTCCCATCGCCTGGGGGCAATACATCTTTGTGACCTCGGCCGAGGAGGAGGGGCAGGCCGAAGCGCCGAAGAAAGGACTGTACCTGCTGGGCGAACGCCCGTTGGCGCAACGGGTTTGCCGCCGCACCGTCACCTGCCTGGAGCTCGAGACCGGCAAGGTGCTTTGGTCCAAGGTCGCGTTCGAAGGCGTCCCGGCCGGGCCACGGCACCTGAAGAACTCCTACGCCAGCGAGACCCCGGTGACCGACGGCGAACGGGTGTACGCCTACTTCGGCAATGCCGGTCTGTTTGCCTATGACCTGCAGGGCAACCTGGCCTGGTCCCGGACCTGGGACCCGGTCGACACCAAGAGTGGCTGGGGTACGGCCGCGTCACCCGTGCTGCACGGCAACCGCCTCTACATCGTCAACGACAACCAGACCCAGTCCTGGCTGGCCGCCCTGGACACCCGCACCGGCGAACAGGTCTGGCGGGTCAACCGCGACGAGAAGAGCAACTGGGCCACCCCCTACGTCTGGGTCAACGAGAAGCGCACGGAGATCGTGACGCCGGGCTCGGGCAGAACGCGTTCATACGGACTCGACGGCAAGCTGTTGTGGGAGCTGACGGGCGCCTCGGGTATCACGATTCCGACGCCGTTTGCGGGGTTTGGGCTTCTCTACGTCGCCTCCGGCTTCATCATGAGCGCGCGCCAGCCCTTGTGGGCCATCCGTCCCGGCGGCAGCGGCGATATCTCGCTGGCCCCGGGCCAGACGGATAACGAGTTCATCGCCTGGAGCCTGCCCAAGGCCGCCCCCTACAACCCCTCGCCGCTGCTCTACGGGGATCTGCTCTACGTGCTGCTCGACCGCGGGACGCTGTCCTGCTACGACGCCCGCACGGGCGAAGCCTGCTACGAGCGGCAGAATTTGCCGGGCTCGGGCGCCTACACCGCATCGCCCTGGGCCTACAATGACCGGATCTTCTGCCTGTCCGAGGATGGCGACACCCACGTGATCCAGGCCGGAAAAGACTTTAAAGTATTGGGCACTAATAGATTAGGTGATATGTGCTTGGCCTCTCCCGCCAGCGTTGGCGGCAGTTTGATCCTGCGCACGCAGTCGAACCTCTACCGGTTGCAGCAGCCCGTGGGTCCGTAAGCAGCATGCAACCTAAGCCCATAGTGGAATACCCGCCGACAGCGCCGCTCTGGCTGGATCGCTGGCCGCCAGAGCGGGTGATCCGGGAACTATTTGCCGAGGGCGTACGGCGGCTGGCCTACCGCTTCCTGGGCCTCGAGCGCCGTCGGCGGCTGGCCTGGACGGCCGACCGCCTGGTGTTCGAGCTGGGGAACCAGCAAGCCACCTGGCGCTGGGATGGCGCCAAATGGCGGCGGTCTTGCTCCTGCGGCTACACCAACGACTGCTGCGCCCACACCTATGCCGCTGCCTGTGTTCTGCTGGAAGTGCTGCGCCAGGAGCATTGGACCGCGGCCGCGACGGGCTCGCCGCCGGCGGCCAAGGCGGTCGAGGCTGGCCCGCCCGAAGCCCCTCTCGCCGCCGCCGCCGCGCCCGAAGCGCTTGCCAAAGCGCCCCACGGCAGTCCGCCACAACCCTCGTGCCTCGAGGTGGAGGCCGACTTCCACCACGAGCCCGACCGGGTCATCCTGCGCTTCTACCGCCGGGTTGAGGGTCGGCGTGAACTGCTGCGCCTGCAAACGCTGACCAATCTGGCGGTCCAAGCCCGTTTCGGCGGCGTGGCGGTGCGCTGGTCCGCCGCCGACGAGGCGTTCCTCAAGTGGCTCGCGCCGCAGCTCCAGCGGCGCAGTGAGGTGCGCTCGAATCTGCAAGTGCTCAAGCTGTTCAAAGCTGATTTCGACCACTGGCTCGAACGCTGGGAGGACAACGCCGGCCGCTTCATCGAACGCAGCAGTCAGCAGGGAGTCAGCCGACGGGGCATGCAACCGGCGCATCTGGTGATCGAGCTGGCGGACGAGGGCGAGTGGGTGCGCATTGGGGCGGTGCTGGTGCTGCCCTCCGGGGCGCGGCAGCCGTTCCATGCCATCTTCCAGAACCTGGCGGCCGGCGGTCAGGAAAGTATCGTCAGTGGCGAAATCCTGAAGTTCCAGCCGCCGCTGTCCTGGGACCTGCTTACCCGCGTCTTCTCCCGCAAGGATCCGCGCATGCGGCGGGAACACCTCTGCGAGCATCTGTCGGACCTGCTGGAGGGACGCCTCGACCTGGTGGAAGGCGCCTGCGTGCGCCGGGAACCGGTCCAGGACCGAACGTTGTTGGTTGAGGCGGTTCCCGATGGCTCCGATGTACTCTTGCGGGCGACGGTGGCGGGCCTACCGGTGACCGACGACGGCGCGGTGGCCGCCGGCATCCACAGCGACGACACGGGCTTCGTCGTCGAGATCTGCGACACGGCGGCCGTCCGCGGCCTGCGCGAGGCCTTCAAAGCCTTGGGCGCGACCGCGGCGGGCGGAGGCCGGATGCGGGTGCCCGGGGTGCCGCAGAAGATGGAACTGCTGCGCCAGACCTGGGCCCAACTCCCCCCCGCCGTCTCGCGGCGGGTCCATCCGGCCCTGCAGGCGCTGCTGGAGGGAAGCCGGGAAGTGCTCGCCTGCGTCGCCCTACGCGAGGAACGCAACTTCGTCGACCTGACGGTACGCTGGGAATGCGGCGGCGTGCAGGTCAGCGACTCCGAGATGCGGGAGGCCTTGCGTCTGGGGCGCGGCACGCTGCGCACCCGTGAGGGCAACTGGCTGGCGCTGGACCCCGCCCAGGCGCAGGCGGTGGCCCAGCGTCTCGAAGCCCAGGGCCTCAGTGCTCTCGAGCCCGTCCGCTTGTTGCGCCATGACGCGAAGGCACGACTCAACCGCCTCGGCCAGGACGCGGGGGCCTTGCCGTGGACTCCGGCCTGTCGCCATCTCGGCGAACGCCTCCTGGCGGAAGCCGACCCCGTACCGCTGCGGCGGGCGCCCGCCTTGGCCACCGTACTGCGGCCTTACCAGGAGACGGGCTTTGAATTCCTGGCGGACCGCAGCACCCATGGCGTCGGCGCCATCCTGGCCGACGACATGGGGCTGGGTAAGACGCTGCAGGTCCTGGCGTTGCTGGAGTCCTGGGTGCAACGCCGCCGGGAAGAGGGCGAGCGTTTCCGCATCCTGGTGGTCTGTCCGGCATCGGTGGTGGGAGTGTGGTTGGAGCAGGCGTCGCGCTTCTGCCCATCCCTGCGCTGCCAGACTGCCATTGGCCCGGCCGAGGCGCGCGCCGCCAGCCTGGAGCGTGAGGACTGGGATGTCCTGGTGACGCACTATGCCCTGCTGCGCCTGGACGCGGAGTCGCTGACCGCCCGCGACTGGGACATGGTCGTGTTGGACGAGGCGCAGAACATCAAGAACCCCGAGGCCCAGGTCACCCGCATCGCCAAGGCGCTGCGGACGTCGCACACCCTGGCCCTGACCGGGACGCCGCTGGAGAACCGCCTGCTGGACCTCTGGTCGGTGCTGGATTTCCTCAACCCGGGGCTGCTCGGCCCAGCCATGGACTTCTCCGCCCGTTACAGCACTCCGGCGCAGCTGCGCGAGCTGTCGACGCGGATTGCGCCCCTGCTGTTGCGGCGGACCAAGGACGCGGTGGCCCCGGAGTTACCGCCCCGTTCGGAGGAGGTCCTGCGAGTGGAGATGACGGTGGGCCAGCGCCAGGTCTACGACCGCGAGCTGCTGCGGGCACGTGAGACGCTGAATGCGCATGGCCCCTTCGACATGCTGGCGGCGCTCACTCGCCTGCGGCAGGTCTGCTGCGACCCGGCCCTCCTGGCTGGCGCGGCCGGGGAAGAGGCGGGTTCGGCCAAACTCGAGATGCTGGTGGAGAAGCTCACCGAGTTGGCCGAGGGCGGACACTTCTCGCTGGTCTTCAGCCAGTTCACCTCAATGCTGGAACGTATCCGGGTCGCGCTGGAGCAGGCCGGCCTGGCCTACCTGGTGATCACCGGCGAAACCCCTACCGAAAAGCGCACCGAACTCGTCCAACAGTTCGCCGCCGCCACCACGCCGCACGTGTTCCTGCTCAGCCTGCGAGCCGCCGGGACGGGTTTGACCCTGACGCGGGCCGATTATGTGTTCATCTTCGACCCCTGGTGGAACCCGGCCGTCGAACGCCAGGCCATCGACCGCACGCACCGTATCGGCCAGGAGAAACCCGTGTTCGCCTACCGCCTGGTGGCGGCCGATTCAGTGGAAGAGAAAGTGCTGGCCCTGCAGCAGGAGAAGGCGGAGCTGTTCGCCGCGGTGATGGGAGACGCAGAGAAGGGCATCCCCGTCTCGCGCCTGACGGCGGACGATATCCGCGCGCTGCTGGCCTGAGGCGGCGCAGTCACAATCGAGTACCTTCGGGACCTGGGCGCGGATTCCAGACGCCGCGGAGCGCTGAAAGCGCGGCCATTCCTCAGCCCAGGGCGACGCCCTGGGAAAGACGTCGTGAATGCGGTTGAGCCCTGTAGGGGCGACATACATACGGTCCATGGGCACCGCGCATCACGTATGGCGCCCCTTCAGGGCTGAGGGGTCTGGGGTGTGCCCGGTCCCAGGGCGCTGCCCTGGGCTGAGGGATTGCGCCCCTTCGGGGCTTGAGGAGACGAAGGCAATCCGGCGGTTTCTGCGGAGGGGGGTCCCGACTGCTAGGCAAGGGCGGCGGCCACGCGGGGCAGCCTTGCATGCGCCGGGGCGACTCGCTAAGGTAGGCGCGCGCTGCCAGGCGTGCTCCAGGGCTCTCACCCGGCGTTCGTCGGGCCTGTGGCGGCGCGGTGTCCAGGGACAAGCAGGAGGATGCAAGCGATGCGGAAACTCAGCGTGGTGGCGCCGGCTTGGTGGGACTACACCACCCTCGACGATGCCCTGGTGCAGGACGTGGCTCGGTTGAGCGTGGAGGACCTCGCGCAACTGAGCCGCCCCGGCTTCACGGTGGTCATGTACGATACCATCCAGGAGTTCTACCTGGCCGAGGCGCTGGAGTATATCGCGGCCTGGAAGCAGAGCAGCGCCGCCAACCCCTGCGGTATCTGCGGTCCCATCGGCCCCACGGAGCAACTGCCGCTGGTGGCCCGCATCGTCAACGCCACCGGCCTGAACCTGAAGAAGCTCGAGGCGCATTTCTGGGGCATGGATGAGTGGGTCGAAAAAGGCCAGGCGGTGAGCATCGACCATCCCCTGAGCTTTGCTAAATGCGACCTGGAGATGTGCTTCAACCGCATCGATAAGGCCTTGCGCATGCCCATGAAGAACCTGCATTTCCCCACCGGTGACCTGGCGGCCTACAGCGCCAGCTATGACCAGGTCCGCTGCCTGCTCATGCAGGGCGGTCAGGGGGACGTCAAGCACTGGGCTTTCAACGACCCACTGCCGCGCCAGGGTAAGTACAAGGAACTCCCGCCGACTCCGGCCCAGTATCGCAAGCTGAGCACCCGCATCGTGGACCTGCACCCGATGACCGTCATGCAGAATGCGCGGACCTCAGGCGGCGGCAACATCGCCATGGTGCCGACCCAGGCCGTCACCGTCGGCCCGGTGGAGACCTGGAAGTCGGAGAAGGTGTCCATCTGGCAGGCTGGCTGCCACGACAACGCCTTCGGCATGCGCCTGACCTCGTTCATGATCTCGAAGAAACTGCCGGACGCGGCGGTGCCCATGAGTCTGCTGGCGGACCACCCGAACGTGCAGTTCAACTTCTATCGCCC
Source organism: uncultured Victivallales bacterium (assembly GCA_903834675.1). The sequence continues at coordinate 11,445 of CAILKC010000162.1, forward strand.
CGGCATCGGTCCCTGCGCCGTGGAAATGCACTAAACCGTCTTGCAGCCGAAATGGAGGAGGAACACGGCGGCCAGGAGGGCGCCTTCGCCGAGTTCGACAAGGTGAACAAGGCCGAAGTCAGCCGCGCCCTGAAGGAACTGCGGCAGGCCACTCTGCCTGGCGCCTCTGCCCCGCCTGCCCGGCCTGCGCCGCTTGCCGCGTCCGACCTGGCTGACGTGTCCGACCTCAAGAGGCGCCTCAGAGACGGAGCCTTCGCGCCACCCCACCGGGTAGGTGCTACCCAAGTCCGTCTGAAGCGCTGAAGGCGCGCTGCCATACCAGCCCAGGGCAACGCCCTGGGAATAGAATGGTTATGGGTTTGAGCCCTGTAGGGGCGAGCCATCTACCCTACCTTCGCACCGAGGTCGCATGGTCCGCCCCTTCA
>CAILKC010000163.1 GCA_903834675.1 uncultured Victivallales bacterium
AGATGGTGATGCCCGGTGACAACATCACGATCACGGGCGATCTCATCCAGCCCATCGCCATGAACGACGGCCTTCGGTTCGCCATCCGCGAGGGTGGACACACCGTGGGCGCCGGCGTCGTCACCAAGATTCTCGAGTAGCAGCAACAAACATCGGGGGCCCGTACAGGGCCCCCGGCATGGAGAGCGGATCATGGCATCTGCACGACGGGACAAGGTTCGCATCCGGCTTCGGGCGTTCGACCACCGCATTCTTGACCAGTCGGTCGAGAAGATTGTGGACACCGCTCGTCGCACCGGAGCGCGGATCAGCGGGCCCGTGCTTCTCCCAACGGAGAAGGCAATCGTGTGCGTTAACCGGGGAACGACCATTGACAAAGAGTCGATGGAGCACTTCGAGATGCGTACGCACCGGCGTCTGGTGGACATCCTTGAGCCTGGCGCGAAGACGATCGACGCGCTCATGCGCCTGGACCTGCCGAGCGGCGTCGACATCGAGATCAAGCTGTAAGCTGCGCATCTCGCGCACCGGGTCGACGCCGGACTCAACCGGCGGGTCCCGCTGCAACGGAGCGCTGCGGAAAAGGGAACGAGAGTGGTAGACACAATTCTGGGCAAGAAAATCGGCATGACCCAGATCTTCAATGAAGATGGGTCAGTCACGCCGGTTTCCGTGATCGAGGCAGGTCCCTGCACTGTCACGCAGCTCAAGAGTGTAGAGACGGATGGTTACACCGCCGTCCAGGTCGGCTTCGGTGAGATCCGACCCAAGCACGTAAACAAACCGATGTTGGGGCACATCAAGGGCGGCCTGGCGAACCCGAAGTACAAAGACGCCCAGCCGCGCAAGACCCTTCGCGAAGTACGCACCGACGATACCTCTGACCTCGAGATGGGTCAGGCCATCGGCATCACCGACGTGTTTCAGGTAGGCGACAAGATCAAGGTGAGCGGCACCTCCAAGGGCAAAGGCTTCGCCGGCGTTGTTAAGCGCTTCCACTTCCATGGCGGCGACCAGACGCACGGCTCGATGGTGCACCGTAAGCCGCAGTCCAGCGGCGCCACGGATGCCGCGCGGACGTTCAAGGGCACCCGAAAGCCGGGGCACATGGGCGCCGTGAAGACCACAGTGCGCGGCCTCACCATAGCGCGCATCGATGCGGACCGCAACCTGCTCATGGTCAAGGGAGCTGTTCCCGGCGCCAACGGCGGCTTGCTGACGATTACGAGGCTCTAGGAGGCGACAGCTATGCCGGATATCCCGCTTTACAAGACGACCGGAGAGCAAGTCGGCACTCTGTCGCTGCCTGAGTCAGTGTTCGCCGCGGAGCCCAGCATCCCGCTGATCCACCAGGCTGTCCAGACAGAGGAAGCGCGTGAGCGCCAAGGCACTTCGGACACCAAGACCCGCTCCGACGTGAGCGGCGGCGGCAGGAAGCCGTGGCGCCAGAAGGGCACCGGCCGCGCCCGTCAGGGCAGCACCCGGGCCCCGCACTGGACCAAGGGCGGCGTGGCCTGGGGGCCGCATCCGCGCAGCTACAGCAAGGCCTTCCCGACCAAGATGCGCCATGGCGCCCTCCGCAGCGCGTTGTCGATGCGGGTCGCGGCCGGCGAAGTGCTGGGTCTGGACGCGCTGACCGTGGACGCCGCCAAGACCCGCGTCGTGGTCGATGTGCTGGACCGGCTTCCGCTGAAGCGCGAAGTGACGACCAAGCACTACGAGGGCAAGGGCGAGTTGGTGCGCGGCACCGCTCAGCGTCCGGCCAAGGTGCTCGTCATAGTTCCTGACTATGACCCTGTGCTGCTCAAGTCCTGCCGGAACATTCCGTACGTCACCCTTCGCTATGCGCCGAACTTCTCGGTGCGCGACGTGATGAACGCCGGACGCATCGTGTTGGCCGAAGGCGCCGTCCCGAAGATCGAGGAGGTCCTCGCGCGATGAAGGATCCATTCCAGATAATCGAGCGCCCGTTGCTCACCGAAAAGAGCATGGACCAGAGCCACGACGGCAAGTACCACTTCGCCGTGGCCAAGGGCGCCAACAAGATCGAGATCCGGCAAGCCGTCGAGTCGATCTTCAACGTCAAGGTGACCAAGGTCAACACGCTGAACGTCCGCGGCAAGAGCCGGCGCGTCGGGCGCATGCCCGAGGGGCGCACCAGCGACTGGAAGAAGGCGATCGTCACGCTCGCCCCCGGCCAGACCATTACGATGTTCGAGGGACTGTAAGATGGCGCTTAGACAGTACAAACCGACCACGCCTTCGCGGCGGTTCCGGTCGGTGTCTACCTTCTCGGAGATCACCGAGACGACGCCCGAGCGCTCGCTGCTGCAGAGCCTTCGAAGCACCGGCGGCCGTAACGACCAGGGCAAGCTTACGGCGCGGCACCGCGGCGGCGGTAACAAGAGGCAGTACCGCTTGATCGACTTTAAGCGCGACAAGGTCACGGTGCCCGGCAAGATCGCCACTATTGAGTACGATCCGAACCGGACATCCCGCATCGCGCTCGTCCACTATGCCGATGGCGAAAAGCGCTACATTCTGGCCCCTGTGGGCATCAAGGTGGGCGACGCCGTCGTCTCGTCGGACACTGCGGACATCAAGCCTGGCAACTGCCTTCCGCTGCGCGCCATCCCGGTCGGCACGGTGATCCACAACGTTGAGCTGACGCCGGGCCGCGGCGGCCAGATGGTCCGCAGCGCCGGCGCCGGCGCCCAGCTGATGGCGAAGGAAGGCAAGTACGCCCAGGTGCGCTTGCCCTCCAGCGAAGTCCGGCGCGTACTGATCGAGTGCCGGGCCACCATCGGCCAGGTCGGCAACGTGGACCATGAGAACGAGTCCTGGGGCAAGGCGGGCAAGAGCCGATGGCTCGGCCAGCGGCCTCACGTCCGAGGCGTCACGATGAACCCACGGGACCATCCCCATGGTGGAGGCGAGGGCAAGTCCCCGGTTGGGCGCAAGAAGGGCCCTGCCACTCCGTGGGGTAAGCCGGCGTTGGGCTACAAGACCCGGCACAACAAGTCCACTGACAAGTACATCGTGCGCAAGCGCGGCGCCAAGTAAGCGCCCCAGGAGAAATAGATGGGCCGTTCACTGAAGAAGGGGCCGTATGCAGCCCCCAAGCTGCTCGCGAAGGTTGAGCAGATGAACGCCAAGGGCGAGAAGAAAGCAATCAAGACCTGGTCGCGCCGCTCGACCATCTTCCCGCTCTTCATCGGCCATACGTTTATGGTTCACGACGGTCGGAAGCACATTCCGGTCTTCGTCACCGAGAACATGGTGGGTCACAAGCTGGGCGAGTTCGCGATCACGCGGCTCTTCCGCGGTCACGCCGGCCAGCAGGTCGAGCGCCGCACCCAGATTCGGTAGCGAGTGGGGATAACACATGGGTAAGGACAAGAGCCCGTCGCGGTTCGGGCAGAACCAGTGCGGCGCTACCGCCAAGTTCGTCAGGGTGCCGCCTCGGAAGGCGCGGCTGGTGATGGACGCCGTCCGCGGCAAGTACGCCACTGAGGCGCTCGCGCTCCTGAAGTTCGTCCCGAACGAGGCCGCCAGGGAGATCGAGAACGTCCTTAAGTCTGCCGTGGCCAACGCCGAAAACGGTCGACCGTTGGACGCCGAGACCGGCAGGCAACTGCCGCCGCTCGTCACCGAGAACCTGCGCCTTGTGGACGTTCGCGTAGATGAGGGCCCGAGGATCAAGCGCATGCAGCCGCGCGCGCATGGCCGGGCGTACAGCATCCTCAAGCGCATGTGCCACATCTCGGTGATCCTAGAGGAAGTGGCGCCGAAGCCGAAGCCTGCGCGCGCCGCCGCTGCTACCCGGCGAGCCAGGGCTGCGGGTCGTCCCGCCGCCAGCACTCCGAAGCAGCCCGAAATGGCGCCGTCCCCTGCGGACCAGGCAGAGTAAAGGAGAAGAGCCTTGGGTCAGAAGGTACACCCCATCGGCTTCCGGATCGGCGTGATCCGCGACTGGGAGAGCAAGTGGTATCTCGACAAGGGATACGCCGCAGCGCTTCTGGAGGATCACACGATCCGCCAGCACCTGAAGAAGCGGCTTGAGGCGGCAGCATTGTCGCACGTCGAGATCGAGCGCCCGGGCGGCACCGTCAAGGTCACCGTTCATACCGCCAAGCCGGGTGTGATCATTGGGCGAGGCGGCAAGGGTGTTGACGACGTGCGCGCCGACCTCGAGAAGCTGACGAAGAAGCGCGTCCACGTCAACATTCAGGAGATCCGGCACCCGGACATCAACGCGCAGCTCGTGGCCGAGTCGATCGGGCAGCAGATCGCCCGTCGGATCGCCTACAAGCGCGCCATGCGGATGTCTATCGTGCGTGCCATGAAGCTCGGCGTTCGCGGCGTTCGCGTCCGGTGCTCGGGCCGCCTGGCGGGCTCGGAGATGGCACGGACTGAGTCGATGCGCGAGGGCAAGATTCCGCTCCATACCCTGCGCGCCGATATCGACTACGGCTTCTCCGAGGGCAAGACGACCTACGGCCACATCGGCATCAAGGTGTGGATCTACAAGGGCGACGTACTTCCGGGCGGCTCGCGGCCGACTGAGGCCGAGATCGTTCCCAGGGGCGCGGCGATGCGCGCGGAGCGCGGACCGCGCGGTGATCGGCGTGGCGGCGGCGGCGGCGGTCGTGGCGGCGCGGGCGGCGGTAGGCCGGGCGGCGGCGGTC
>CAILKC010000164.1 GCA_903834675.1 uncultured Victivallales bacterium
CCCCTAGCCCTGGAGCCGGCGGTCCCCGCCGTATCCCCATCCAGAGACGGCGGAAGTCCTGCCCTCAGGCATGACGGACCGCCGACCTCCACGCCCTGCGGGCGGAAGAGACGCTCAGAGACCGCGTCTCTAGTCCGCCTCGCGCCAGACAGGCGCCAGGCGTGGAGCAGCGGTCGGCCCGACCGTCCCCTAGCCCTGGAGCCGGCGGTCCCCGCCGTATCCCCATCCAGAGACGGCGGAAGTCCTGCCCTCAGGCATGACGGACCGCCGACCTCCACGCCCTGCGGGCGGAAGAGACGCTCAGAGACCGCATCTCGAGTCCGCCTCGCGCCAGACAGGCGCCAGGCGGCGGAAACCGGCCAGAGGTCCAGGCCCGGCGCGCGCGACGGAAAGCCCGGGGCCTCTGCCGACGCGGCGGGCAGGCGGTAGCCGACGGATCGATACCCACGGCGCGAATCTCCGGCCCTGAATGTCGCGTTCAGTCTGGGGGCGAAGCGGTTCGCGCCGCGCCCCAGCGTTGGCTGGCCTGCGCGAAGGGCAGGAAGCCTGCCAGCGTCCGTGCCGCGCGACCGTGGTAGGGCTCGACCCCGCGAGATTCCTGCTCTGCCGCCTGCAGATAGCCCATGACGCGCTCGACGAACTCTGGAGGGTACGTCTGCGTCCAGCACGTCTCGAAGTCCCAGCGTACCTCGGGAGACCCCTTGGTGGCGGGGTCCGCATAGGCCGCCTCCATCTCGCTGTAGAAGCGGCGCAGATGCGGTCCGGCGACGGGGCCATAGAAGACGGAATAGAACTCCTCGACCAGCGCCTCCACATCCTGGTCCAGGTTCCAGAGCAGGCGCATGCCGACGTAGACGTTGAGCGCGTCGTAGGTCCAGTCGGCCCAGCCGCCAACCGACACGCCCTCGTGATCGATGTCGCACAGTTCGATGCTGTGGCCCCGGACGCGGCCGCGCTCCAGCAGCAGCCACTCCTGAATGGCATGTGGCATGATGCTCGGCGCGCCATGCAGCCCCTTTGAGTAGCGCGGGTTGTTCCAGTAGTCCCAGACGTACAGCCGCGCTGATTTCCGCGACCAGGCTTCGATCTGCCGCACGTAGGCCGTTTTCAGCTCCGGGCGCCACAACCTTCCCGGGAAGCTGCCGTCGCAGATGCTGACGGCCACATTGGGTTCGAAGGGCACGTCCTCGGGCACGGCCCGGTACGAGGCATAGGCGCCACAGGTGATGAATCGATCGGGATGGCTCTGCCGCACCTGGGCCGCGACCTGGTTGACGAAGGACCAGACGACGCGGCTGTGGCGACCGCTCGGCCCCGCATCGGGGTCGAACCGGGCCCGGCAGCCGTCGCACTGGCACTGATACAGGCCGTCGCTGTCGCCGGGCATCACCGATTGCGCCAGGGTGTGCGGGGACGCATCAAGCTGGCTGCGTTTCTCGGCAACGGTCGCGGCCAGGACCTCCGGGTTGGTCCAGCACAGATGGCCGCGCTCGTTGCCCGTAGCCTCGGGACTGTTCAGGCGCTGGCCGTTGCGCTGCAGGGCGAACCACTCCGGGTGGTCGTTCCCAAAGCGCTTGTTCCAGTCGTTAAACGAGTGCATGCCGATGGGGCTTCCCCCGAGTCCACCCCAGCGCAAGCGGCGCCACCAGGCCTGGGCTTCTGCCGTTGAGATTGCCGGGTCCTTGATGTTGGAGTACCACGCGAAGCGCGTCTCGTAGCTCGGGGCGCCCTGCCAGTGGACCTGCCCCAGGCTGACCGTGGCGGCTTTGGGGGTCACGCGTCCAAGATCGCCCGGCCAGTACCAGCGCACGCCCAGAGCGCGCTCGAGCAGCTCGTAGGTGGCATACAGCGTACCGAAAGGCGCGAGGTCCTTGCCGACGGGAGAGAGGTTGTGCGCGTTGTCGCCGCCGGCCAGGATGAGTGCCTGACCGACCCGCCAGACAACCCAGGTGTCCGCTGGCAGTAACTCCGGCGTCAGCCCCAGCCGCTGCGTCAGGGCGGTACGCCCGATGTGGATCGCCGGGCCAGGCGCCGCCCCGTCGTCTCGGTTCATGGGTGACAACCTTCAGTGCGCGGCGACGCCCCGAACTCTCGACGGCCTACGCTCGCGACCAGACCGCATAGGTGCCACTCGGAACCGGCAACACCCCAGGGCCGCCCTCCAGCACCATCTCCCCAGCCTCAATGGAGCCGTTCAGGCCAGACAGCCCCTGATTCAGCAGATGCTGCAAGACCAGCGGGGTGTAGCCGGGGGTGTGACAGGACAGGAAGACGAACGTCGGCTCCCGGCTCAGCACCTCCCGGCACTGCCCCATCAGGTCGAGCAGGTGCGTATCGATCTTGAACAGCTCCTGCCGACTGCCACGCCCGAAGCTGGGCGGATCGAGGATAATACCGTCATAGGCCGCGCCACGGCGGGGCTCGCGCTTGAGGAACTTCTGCACGTCATCGACGATCCAGCGCACCGGCGCCGCACTCAGGTCATTCAGCCCGGCATTGCGCCGCGCCCAGGTCACCATCTTGTGCGATGCATCCAGATGACAGACGCGGAAGCCCAGCCGGGCCGCGGCGACGGTCGCCCCGCCCGAGTAGGCGAAAAGGTTGAGCACCGACAAGGGCTCCCGGCCCGGCGCCAGCCGACGCTGCAGATCGGCCAGCCAACGCCAGGCCCGGACATGCTCCGGAAAAACGCCCACGTGGCCAAAATCGGTCGGCTGCACCTCGAAGAGGAGGCCGTCAATGCTCACCTGCCAGCTCTCCGGGAGCGGCCGGTGGAACTGCCAGCGCTTGCCTTCATCGCGGGTGAAGCTAGCATCGGCCTGGGCCCAGGCCTCAGGCGTGAGGCAGGGCCGCCACACCGCCTGGGCGCAGGGCCGATCCAGGACCACCTGGCCGAACTGCTCCAGCTTGCGGCCGTTGCCGGCGTCCAGGAGCCGGTATTCTGTCTGCTTGTTCATAGCCGTCTTACCTCACGCCCGTGGCGGCGCCGCTCTCTCACCGTCGACGCGAGCGCTTCGGCCGCCCGCCACGCCAACCCCGAATCCAGTACATGCCGCTGACAAAACCACCGACGTGCGCCCAGAACGCGATGCCCCCCGCGGCCGGGGCGCCGTCCGCCAGGGTCCGGTAGCCGCCAAAAACCTGCGAGGCGATCCACAGCAGCAGGTACACCAGCGCCGGCATCTTGATCACGACGGGCAGGAAGAAAACGGGGATCAGAAACCGCACCCACTCGAAGGGAAACAGCAGCAGGTAGGCCCCCATAACCCCGGCGATGGCCCCGCTGGCGCCGATGGTGGGAACGCCGCTGCGGGGGTTGACCGCCACGTGCAGAGCCGACGCCAGCAAGCCGCACAGCAGGTAGAAGAGGAGAAACCGCAGATGGCCTAGCCGCTCCTCGATCTGGTCCCCGAACACCCGTAGGCTCACAAGGTTGCCCAGAACATGCAACCAGCCCCCGTGCAGGAACATGCAGGTCAGCAACGGCAGCCAGGCGCGCTCCAGGTAGCCGCGCACCCCGCCCCCGCCACCGACCTCCCACAGCCGGGCCGGGACCAGACCCCAGCGGCGCACCAGCTCGAGCCCCGCCTCGCCCAGATAGAGCGAATACAGGAAAACCCCGAGGTTGCCCACCACCAGCAGCCACATCACCAGCGGAAACGACGTCGTCGTTCTGTCCTTGCCGATGGGAATCATGACCCGGAGGCGATTCGCACGTAGGCATAGAAGAGTGGCGCCATGGGAATGAGGCTGTCCAGCAGGTCCAAGGCCCCCCCCAACCCAGGAAGGTGCCCGGAGTCCTTCACCTCCGCGGCACGCTTCAACGCCGATTCAGCCAGGTCACCCAGCAAGCCCACCAGCGACCCCAGAATCCCTAGCAACACCGCACTGGGCCAGCCCAGGATGGCCACCCCGCCCACCGTCAGACGGTCGCCCGCTACCGCCAGCAGCCACACCGCTCCGACCACGCTGGCCAGCGTCCCGCCCAGCAGCCCTTCCCAGCTCTTCTTCGGGCTGATCGCCGGAATGAGCTTGTGGTTGCCGCGCGCTCGCCGCGCCGTCAACGACCCGGCGATGTAGGCGCCCGTGTCAGCCAGTTTGGTGATGACCACGACGTACAACGCCAGCCAGGGCCCTTGCGCCTCGGGCAGAAAGAACAGCCGGACCAGAAAGGACAGACTCCAGAAAAGGTAGATGAACACCGCCAGCGACGCCCACACCGGCGCCAGGGTCGCGGCGCTTGGACGTCCCGCCCGCAGCGACAGGGCAAAACAGCTGAAGACCAAGCCCCCCACCAGTAACACCTCCACCCCCGCCTCCACCCCCGCGGGCAACCCCGCCGCCCACAGCAGCAGATACAGGCAGCCAAGGCTGAGGGTCAAGCGGCCGTAGCCGACGACTCCCAGACGCTGAAAGAGAGAGAGAAGCTCCCGCCCGGCGACCCCCGCCAGCACCAGCATCCACAGGCAGAACAGCACCGCAGCGCTCGGCGCCGGCAACAAAAACACCGCCAGCACCAAGCCGAGCAAAGGAACCGCGACCGCACACCTATGGAGCAGCATCCGCCAACCCCCCGTAACGCCGGATTCTGCGCGTGTAATCGGTCAAGGCCTCGAGGAACTGCTCGCGGCCGAAGTCGGGCCAACACACCGGGGTCACCCACAACTCGGCGTACGAGCCTTGCCAGAGCAGGAAGTTACTCAGCCGCCGCTCGTTGGCCGTCCGGATGATCAGGTCCGGATCCGGCATGTCCGCCGTGTACAACTCCCGGCTGAAGGACGCCTCGCTGATCTCTTCAGGCGCCAATTCGCCCCGCTGCACGCGTTCGGCCAGGCGTTGCGCCGCCCGCACCAGTTCGGCCCGGCTGCCATAGCTCAGCGCCAGGGTCAGAACCCCCCGCGTATTGGTCGCCGTCGCGGCGATGGTCTGGGCCAGCTTCCGCCGCAGTAATGCCGGCAGGCGTTCCACCTCGCCGATGGTCTGCAGGCGAATGCCATAACGCTGCAAGTCCGCCGTGCGCTCTTTCAGAAATTTACCCAAGAGGGACATCAGAGTGCGGATTTCGCCCACCGGCCGCCGCCAGTTCTCGGTGCTGAACGCATAGAGCGTCAGGTACTGCACCCCGAACTCGTTGCAGGCTTCCACCACTCGGCGGACGCTCTCCGCCCCCGCCCGGTGCCCCTCGGAACGCGACAGGCCACGCTCGCCGGCCCAGCGGCCGTTGCCATCCATGATGATGGCTACATGGCGGGGTATGTTGAGATTCGCCATCCCCATGGGCACCACTCTGCCTGAACCCGGCGCGCCGTTTCCTGGTCGCGCTCACACGCACCTGCGAGCCGGTTTCCCACGGCCACGCTTCGACTCAGCGGCCGACCACAAACGTCTGGTCGCGCTTCGGGCCAACGGAAACGATCAGCAGCTTCGTGCCCGTGAGTTGCATCAACCGCGCGATGTAGTTCTTGGCAGCCTTCGGCAACTGGCGCTGCGAGCGTGCTCCGGTGAGGTCCCGCTGCCAGCCCGGCATCTCCTCGTAGACCGGGACGGCCCGCTCGACCGCAGCGCTATCCACGGGCATGTCCGTCACCGTCCGGCCATCCAACTGGTAAGCCGTGCAGATGCGGAGCACTTCCAGACTGTCGAGCACGTCCAACTTCGTCAGGGCTACCCGACTGGCCCCATTCAGCATCACGGCGTAACGCGTCGCCACGGCATCGAACCAGCCACAGCGGCGCGGCCGCCCGGTGGTCGCCCCGTACTCACCGCCCACCGTGCGCAAGAGGTCGCCGGTGGCGTCCTTCAACTCGGTGGGGAACGGCCCGCTGCCCACCCGGGTCGAGTAGGCCTTCAGCACCCCGACGACCCGATCGATCCGGCAGGGCGCCAGGCCGCCGCCGGTGCAGGCCGCCCCGGAGGTCGTGTTGCTGCTGGTGACGTAGGGATACGTCCCATAGTCGATGTCCAGCCAGGTCCCCTGCGCCCCCTCGAAGAGAATCTCCTTGCCGGCATCGGCGGCACGGTTGATCAGCAGCACGGTGTCTTCCAGCAGTGGCGCCAGGTGCGGCAGAACCGCCTTGACCTTGGCCCACTCGGCGTCCACGTCCAGCACCTCGCTGCCCGCTTGCCGAAAGATGGCGTTGTACTCCGCCGCCTGCACCCGAAACAGCGCCTCCATGCGCACCGGTTCGGCCATCATCGAGGCCCGAATCCCCGTGCGACTCACCTTGTCCGCATAGGCCGGACCAATGCCGCGCCGCGTCGTGCCGAGCTTGTGCTCCCCCAGGCGACCTTCCCGAAATCCATCCATCATGCAGTGGTAGGCGAAAATCAGTTGGCTGCGACCGCTCAGCCGCAGCCGTGACAAGGCCGCCACGCCCCGGCGCTGCAAGGCCTCAATCTCCTCCCACAGCGCCACCGGATTCACCACCACGCCGTTGCCAATGATGTTCAGGGTGCCCTCGCGCAAGATCCCCGAGGGAACCAGGTGCAGGACGAACTTCTCGGCCCCTATCTCGACCGTATGACCGGCGTTGTTCCCCCCCTGAAAGCGCACTACCACGTCGGAGCGCTCAGTCATGTAGTCGATGATCTTGCCTTTGCCTTCGTCTCCCCACTGGAGACCGACAAGAACCGTGCTCGCCATGGGTCAAGCTCCTGCTTGGTGATGCCGGCAATCAGGCTCAGCGAAAACAACCGCACCCGACCGGCATGATCGGGTGCGCGCGCTTGCCACGTTCCTGTTGCCATGGTAAAATACGCGGTTCCGGGTGAAATTCAAAGCGATCGCGCCCCGACCGCAGGGCGGTTTCGAGATCGGCAGGCGTGCCTTGGATGGCCGCTGGCGGGGGCGGCCCGGTTCGGGGTACCGGCTTTCCAGCCACAGGCTGGGCCGCCCGCAGGGCGGAAGCCGGAATCCCCCCACCTTGGGACCGCCTGAAGGCGGGACACCGAACCGAACCGCAAGTCTCATCCCGGTAGGCCCAGCCGCAGTCGGCGAAAATTCATGCTCATCACCAGCCTCCAGAATCCCCGGGTGAAGGACCTCGTGCGCCTGCGCGACCGGCGCGGTCGTGAACGTGATCAGAAGCTCCTCATCGAGGGCTACCGGGAACTGCTCCGGGCCCTCGACGCCGACTACCCCGTCCACGACCTCTACACCTGCCCAACGTTGTTCCAGGGGGTCAATGAACCCGCTCTCATCGAACGCTGCCGCGCGGCCGGGACCCAGGTGTTCGAAACCACGGAAGCGGTGTTCCGAAAGGTGGCCTACCGCGAACGCCCAGAGGGGCTTATCGGCGTCGGACCACAAGTCCACCGCGGCCTCGCCGACATCGTCCTGCCCGAGGCGGGGTCGGCGTTGCTGCTGATCGCGGAAGCCATCGAGAAACCTGGCAATCTCGGGACCATGCTGCGCAGCGCTGACGCCACCGCGGTCACCGCCCTGATCGTCTGCGACTCCTGCACCGACATCTTCAACCCAAACGTGGTGCGCGCCAGCACCGGCACGCTCTTTACCGTCCCACTGGCCGAAGCCGATCCCGAGGAAACCATCGCCTGGCTGCGAACCCACGGCATCCGCATCCTGGCGGCTACGCCCCACGCTCAGACACGCTTCACCGACACCGACCTGACCGCTCCCGTGGCGATCGTGGTCGGCACCGAACAGTACGGCCTCTCCGCCCGCTGGCTGGAGGCCTGCGACCTGCCGGTACGCATCCCCATGCTCGGCAAAGCCGACTCGCTGAATGTCGCGACCGCCACCGCCCTGCTGCTCTACGAAGCCCTCCGCCAGCGCCAGGCCGCCGGCCTTATCCCCGACCCCGGCCCCGGCCTGCCAGCCTGACCTATTCTTGAAACCGCCCGGCCCGGCTCCCCCTTTCTCCGGGTTGACGCCTGCGGGCCACCGCGGTATGGTCAGCCTCGCATCCGGCCGGCCATCGCCGTGCCAGGCAGGCAACCAGGGAGGAACGTATGCGACTGGGTGGCCCCATCTTCGAGAAGGTCTCCGACCCTGACGCCTGGGCGCAGGCCGTGCGTCGCGCTGGCTACCGGGCCGCCTACTGCCCGCTGTCGCCGACCGCCGCCGACGACGAGGTCCGGGCCTACGCCGCCGCCGCCGCCGCGGCCGACATCGTCATCGGCGAAGTCGGCGCCTGGAGTAACCCGCTCAGCCCTGACCCGGCCACCCGCAAAGAGGCCCTCGGCAAGTGCATCGCCGGTCTCGCCCTGGCCGAACGCATCGGCGCCCGCTGCTGTGTCAACATCGCCGGTTCGCGCGGAACGAAGTGGGATGGCCCCTGCCCCCTGGACCTCGCCCCCGACACCTTCGACCTCATCGTCGAGATGGTCCGCACCATCATCGATGCCGTGCAGCCCCGCCGCAGCTTCTACACCCTGGAAACCATGCCCTGGATGCTCCCGGATTCCGCCGCGTCCTACCTGCGTCTGCTCAAGGCTATCGACCGCCAGGCCTTCGCCGTCCATCTCGATCCGGTCAACCTGGTCAACTGCCCGGCCCTGGCCTTCGATACCGCGGCGCTGCTGCGCGAGTGCTTCGCCACCCTCGGTCCGCACATCCGCTCCTGCCATGCCAAGGACATCCGCCTGGACACCAAGCTGACGGTTCATCTGGACGAAGTCCGCCCCGGCCTGGGCACCCTGGACTATGCCGTCTACCTGCGCGAACTGAGTCGCCTCGATCCCGATGTCCCCTTGTTGCTCGAGCACCTGCCCAACCAGGCCGAATTCACCTTGGCCGCCGACCATATCCGCGCCCTCGCCGCGCGGGAAGGTCTCCGGCTCGACCGCCCTTGAAAGTCGGCGCATGACCCCGGCCCAGCACCAACCTTCCTCCACGGCTCCAGCGCCGGACCCTGCCGCCCGCAGCCCGAGACGTCTCTCTGACACCTTCCATTGGCTACTGCTGGGCGCTGCCCTCGTCGTGATCTGCTCCATTCGTCTTCGTCTGTTGAGTTTTCCGCTGGAACGAGATGAAGGCGAATATGCCTATATCGGCCAGCTTCTGCTGCAAGGTGTTCCCCCCTATGAACTAGCCTATAACATGAAGCTTCCCGGCACCTACTTCATCTATGCTGTGTTCATGGCCATTTTCGGGCAAAGTCCGGCTGGCATTCATCTTGGCTTGCTGCTTACAAATTTGGCCTCAGCACTGCTGCTTTTCTTCATTGTCAGAAAGCTTCTCGATCATGCCTCTGCGACGTTCGCTGCCATAGCCTATGGTTTTCTTTCTCTTGGCCTGAATCTCTTCGGGTTTGCGGCCCATGCTACCCACTTTGTGGGGCTCTTGGCTTTGGCTGGACTCTACTATTTGCTCTTGGCCAAGACCACCATGATGACGAAGCATTTACTCCTCAGTGGTTTGCTGTTAGGTTGTTCTTTCCTGATGAAGCAAACAGGAGTGTTCTTTATTCTGCTTGCCGCTGTTTACATGCTCTATTTGTGGCGCGGTTATGGCGTCTATACGCTACTTAAGAACGCGGGGGTCTTTTGTCTTGCCACCCTCCTGCCTTTCGTCGTGCTCTGCGTCTTCCTGTCTGCCGTCGGAGTTTTTGATCGCTTCTGGTTTTGGACCTTTGACTACGCTTCAAAATATGCCGTCGGTAACACCCTTGCCGGCGGTATCGCCAGCTTCGGTATGGTCTTTCCCCGAATTGCCGGCGATTTTATCCTGCTCTGGCTGCTTTCTGCTCTTGGTCTGGTTGGGCTGTTTTCGTCTCACCTCCAGGCTAAGACTCGAGTCTTTGTGCGGTTGCTGCTCTTCTTTTCCATACTTTCTCTCTGCCCCGGCCTCTATTTCAGAGAACATTACTTCGTCTTGCTTCTACCGGTTGTCTCCATTCTTGTCGCGGTCGCCCTCTGGCAGCTGAAGCGTTTGCTCGAGGCCCGTTCGCTGCCGCGCCTTGCCTGCTTTCTGCCTGCGCTGATCTTCGTGGTGGCCATTACCAGCGGACTGGTTCACGGCAGAGCCTACTTTTTCTTTTCTTCACCGGCTCAACTCTCGCGTCTTGTCTATGGCTCTAATCCTTTTCCCGAATCGCCCGCTATCGCAAAGTACATCCGTGAAAGAACCGGCCGCCACGATACGATCGCGGTTCTGGGGTCTGAACCTCAGATTTTATTCTATGCTCAGCGCCGCTCGGCTACTGGCTATATTTACACCTATCCACTCATGGAACCGCATCAGTATAACCTTGAGATGCAAGCAGAGATGACCCGAGAAATTGCCGGAGCGGCTCCTGCCTATATTGTTTTTGTTGAGATCCCTACATCCTGGCTGGCCCAGCCCAATTCTCCCCGCTTCGTTTTTTCCTGGTTCAATTCATACCTCAAGGGCAGATATGAGCTTGATGGCATTGTCGACCTTGTGGCGCCGCAAACGATCTATTGTTTTGGCGCCGACGCGCTCACTTACAGGCCCCAGTCTGATTCGGTCATCTACCTCTTCAAGAAGAACGTGAATTCGTCAGGTTGAGCGCACGTATTTTGCTGGTTTCAGCACTGCCTAAGCACTAACGAAGGAGGGTTACACGATGCGCATCCGGTCTCCACATGGCCTGTCCTCGGTCCTCATCGCGGGCCTGGTCTGGTGTCAGGGGGCCTGGACGCAGCCGGCGCCAGTGCCGCGGCAGCTCGAGAACGAGAACCTGGCCGTCACCCTCGATGAACAGACAGGCCTGATCAGCGTCCTGGACAAGCGTGCCAAGGTGCGCTGGGTGCAGTTCTCCGAGGCGGCCAAGCTGAAAGCGGCCAAGCCGACCGACATCCTGAAGCTGGCGAAGGCCGCCGGGCCGATCACGGTCGACGGCAACCTGGCCGAGTGGGCTGGCGTCGCGGCCTTGGCGCTCTCTCCGGATATGGTCAGCGAAGGCAAGATCGAGGGCGGCGCGCCGGACTTGAGCGCTGCCGTCCAACTCCTCTGGGACGAGAAGAACCTCTACCTCGCCGCCAAGGTAACGGACGACACGCTGACTTGCCGCGATACCGCCAAACCGGACGATGAGTTGTTGCAGTGGTGGGAGCGCGATTCGCTCGAGTTCTGGGTCGGCGCGACCCAGGGCGGGCTGGTGCTGAATCCGCAGGCTTCCCTGGCCGCCATCAACGGCAAGGTAGTGGAGGGAGCCGCGGTCGTGATGAAGGCGGTGGCGGGTGGGTACGTGGTGGAGGCGTCCATTCCGGTTGGTGCCGTGCCGGAACTGGGCCGGCCACCGGCCGAAGGTCGGCGGGTCGCGCTGGCGATCGGGATCAACGATGCCGACGCCAGCGGCAGCCGCGAAGGCCAGATCTACACGCCGAAGAGCTGGATGCACTCCAAGCCCGAAACCTTCGCCGATGCCGTCCTGGTTGACGCCGCGGGGAAGGTGTCGCCGGAAGCCCTGCGCCAGGTGGAGGAGGCGAGTCGGGTCGCCCTGCGCAACCTGACGGCCGTCAGCACGCCGCATCCCGGCTGGCGCTTCGAGACCGACCTGGACGTGCGCCAGGGTCCACGCATGCCGGCGACCGTGACGCTGCTGCTGCCCAAGGGCGCAGCGGAACTGCAGGTGGAGATTGCGGGAGTGAACGAGACCGCGTTGGGCGGGTCGCCGTGGAGTGGCGGGGTGAAGTACCCGCTGCCGCTGCTGCCGGAGTCGGGCGCGCCGACCTGGCTGGCGCTGGCGCCGTACATGGACGGCCTGCTGCTGCCCATGGTGACCGGCGACATGCCGCGCCTGTCCTGGGGCAGCGACATGGCGTTCTTCGGCGTGGCCAATCTCGAGAGCGGCTGGGGCTATGCCTGCATCTTCGACACGCCGCACGATGCGCGCATCGAACTGGTTGCCACGTCCTCCGCCAAACCCTCGCCGCTGGCGGCCGGGCCGGTATGGGCACCGTCCCTGGGCAAATGGGGTTACACCCGCAAGGCGCTGTACCGCTTCTCGGCCACGGGCGGCTACGTCTCCACCGCCAAGGCCTACCGCGCTTACGCCCAGGAGCATGGCTTGCTGAAGACGCTGCGCGAGAAGATGAAGCGCCGCCCTGACCTCGCTAAGCTCCTGGGCGCACCGGACGTCTGGGGCGCCGATGGGCTGCGCTTCGCGCGCCAGGCCAAGGCCGCCGGGATCGAGCGCATGCTGATCAACTGCGGCGGCGGCGTCAAGGCGATCGAGGAGATCAAGAGTCTTGGCTACCTGGTCAGCGTCTATGACAACTACGAGGACACCATGCCCGGCAAGACCGGCGCCTATGGCGACTTCAAGCTCGAAGACGCGCCGCTGCTGGCGGACGGTAAGCGGATGCGCGGCTGGGAGTCGCGCCGGACCGATCCGAAGACGGGCAAGACCGAGTTGGACCCCAAGACCGGCAAGCCGGTCATTACCGAGCAGTACGAGAAGCGCTGCACGGCGCTGTTTGAGTCGGTGGCGCAGAAGTGGATCCCCATCGACCAGGAGAAGAACCCGCGCAACGCCCGCTTCCTGGATGTGACGACCGCCTGCGGCATCGTCGAGTGCTACGATCCGAACCACGCTGGCGACCGCGCCAAGGACACCGCCAATCGGCAAGCGCTGGCACGCTACGTCGCCGACGACCTGGGCCTGATTCTCGGTGGCGAGCACGGCCGCTGGTGGGGCGTACCGTACTACGACTACTGGGAGGGCATGACCAGCGGCAACCCGTTCTTCTCGTGGCCGGCCGGGCACGTTGGCATGGACCTGCCCAAGACCCGCGACGAGATCGGCAAGGACTACCTGAAGTACGGCATCGGCCACTTCTACCGCATTCCGCTCTGGGAGCTGGTGTTCAACGACTGCGTCGTCTCCTACTGGTATTGGGGCGACAGCACCGGCCACCTCTGGCAGGCGGCGCCGGAGATCTCCTACAAGCAGGACCTGTTCGATATGCTCTACGCTGACCCGCCGCTGTTCTGGGTGGCGCAGCCCTACGGCTTCCGCTGGAACGATCCCGTGCAGCGCGAGCGTTTGCTGGAGAGCTACCGCAATACCTGCAAGCTGCACGAACAAACCGGGCTGGAGGAGCTGCTCACGCATGAGTGGCTCACAGAGGACCGGACAGTGCAGAAAACCACCTTCAGCGGGGGCACCACGGTGGTGGTGAACTTCGACGAACAGAAGACCTACGACCTGAAGGACGGTGCAACCACCTACACCCTGGCGCCGCTGGGGTTCTTCGCCAAGGGACCCACCGTCCTGCAATACCGCATCCGCCGCGGCGAGCGCACCGTGACCACCATCAAGACCCCGGACTACTTCTTCTGCGATCCGGCCGGCGTGACCCACGACGCGGGACCCGTGGTGACCTCGGGGCCGGTCACCGTCCGGACCCAGGCGAAGCAAAAACTACACCTCAGCCGCGGCGGCGGGAGCGGCGCCGTGACGATCCGGCCAGCGCAGTTGCTCGAGCGCTGGGAGGCCGCGTCCGCGCACCTGTTCCGGCTGGACGACAGCGGCACGCGGCGCCAGGAAGTCAGCCCCGCGGCCCAGGGTCAGGACGTCGTCGAACTGCCCGAGGCGGGCGTCTACGAACTGGTCTGCGGCAGCACCTACGATCTGCCGAACCTCAGCGTTGCCCCGGCCGACATCACCGTCACGCCGGAGACGCCGCGCCAGGGCGACAAGCTCACGGTCACGGTCGCCATTGCCAACCGCGGTCGCGTGTCGGCCACGAAGACGCCGGTCAGTCTCTATCTCGGCCTGCGGACGCCGGCGAACCTGGTGCGCACCGAGACGGTCACGGTGGCGCCGGGGCGGGCGGAGAAGCTGACCTGGGCCATCGACACGACGAACCTGGACGGCGCTCGCACGCTGCTCGTGGTGATCGACCCCGAAGACGGCCTGGCGGAGTTGATCGAGGCGGATAATGTCGCGGTCATGCCGATTGTCATCACGCCGGACTGGACGCGCTGGCATTTCCAGGTCCGCGCCGAGGTGCGCAATGGGCCCGTCGAGCAGGAGGATGTGCCGGTGGCACTCAGCGTCGATCTCGGCAGCCTGCTCAAGCGTCAGGGCGGCGCGGGCGCGCTTGACCCCAACTCGATCCGCGTCTGCGAGCGCCGGGCGGACGGCACGCCAGGCGCCACGGTGCCTTGCCAATTCGACCCGGCCCCCGACTTCGAGGCCGCCAAGCAGGCCACCGGGGAGATCGTCTGGCTGCTGCCAGGCACGCTGCCGGCGGCGGCGACGCGGTCCTACACCCTCTTCTTCGACCTCGCCGCCAACGGCCCCAAGGCGGCCACCCCCGGCCAGCTCTGGGAGGCCGCAAACCAGACAGTCAGCGGCGGGACCTACTCCGCGACGCTCACCGACGGCTGCCTCACCAGCGTCACCGCGCCGAGCGCGGCCGGTCCGGGCAAGCGCTTCCTGGCCTCGCTGATCTACTCCTCGAAGGAGACCGGCTGGGTGACCGAGGAGGAGGCGCCGGTGCTGGGGGTGGACCTGCTGAGCAATGGTCCAGTCCGGGCCGCCGTGAAAGTGCGCAAGAAACTGCGCGGTGACCTGACCTACGAGAAGACCTACACCTTCTACTCGAACCGCTTCGACCTGCGCTTCACCGCGGACAAGAGCTACGGCGTCATCAGCCGCGCCTACTATGCCGCCGAAGGCACCTTTGAGGACAGCGCCGGGAACAAGGCCACCGTGGATGGCAAGGGCGACGCGGAAGGCGTGTCCGGCAAGTGCCCAGACCCGACCTACTACGTCGTCTACGCTCCCGACTGGGCGCACTCCTGCGTGGCCTTGGGCAAGTACAGCAACACGATCTACTGGGACAGCGGTTCATCCTGGGGTGGCATCGGCCTCAACGGCGGGGATCTCACCGGCGCCCGCATGAGCTACGTCATCCACTCCGGCCAAGCCAACGGCGCCTTCGGCAAGGTCGATAGCGACCGTCTCGCCAACCCGCCCACCGCGAAACTCATCGAGTGAGGCGGCCCAAAAGTAGCGACCTGTGCAATAAGGGAGTCCGTCTGGAGCGCTGAAGGCGCGCTGCCATACCAGCCCAGGGCAACGCCCTGGGAATAGGACGGTTATGGGTTTGAGCCCTGTAGGGGCGAGCTATCTGCCATACCTTCGCACCGAGGCCGCATGGTCCGCCCCTTCAGGGCTCAATCCGCGCTGTGGACGGGTACCCAGGGCGTTGCCCTGGGCGCCCGGAACGCCCCTTTGGGGCTGAATACCACGGCCCATCCTTGTTGCACAGGTCGAAAAAAACCGGCGCAAGGAACTGCCCATCGAGCAGAAGGAGAGCCGCAAGTGGCTGGTCAGCTACCGGGCCGTGGCCGCGGCCCAGGCTCTGTGCCCCGCCACCATGCTGGTCAGCGTCGGCGACCGCGAAGCCGACATCTACGAGCTGTTCCACGAAGCGCGCCGCGACCCGTGCGGTCCCCGGCTGCTGGTGCGTGCCGAACGCAGCCGCAACCGTCGGGTCGAACAGGAACACCTTTGGGAGCGCCTGGTAGCCGAACCGGTGGCGGGGTTGCTGCCGGTGAAAGTCTCGCGCAAAGGCGGGCGGCCCGCCCGCCTCGCCACCACCGAGGTCCGGCATGCCCGCGTCGTGCTCGTACCGCCCAAAGACTGCACCCTGCCGCCCGTCGAGGTGTGGGCGGTACAGGCGCGCGAAATCGCCCCTGCGGCTCACGTCAAAGAGCCGATCGACTGGATGCTCCTGACCACGGTGCCAACCGATACCTTCGCGGCGGCCTGCGAACGTCTGGGCTGGTACAGCCGCCGCTGGGGCATCGAGGAGTACCACCGGGTCCTGAAGAGCGGCTGCCGCATCGAGGATCGCCAGCTCGACGACCTCGGCAGCCTGGAGTCGTGCTTGGCCATCGACCTGGTCGTGGCCTGGCGCGTATGCTGCGCTGACCAAGGCCGCCAGGGAGACCCCGGACGCCTCCTGCGAACCGCTCCTCAGCCGGGACGAGTGGGAGGCCGTCAGCGCCTGGGCAACGCGAAAGCAGCCGCCCAGGCAGCCGCCGGAGCTGCGCCAGGTCGTCCACTGGGTCGGTAAACTGGGGGGCCATCTGGGGCGCAAGGGCGACGGCGAACCCGGCACCGTGTGTCTGTGGCGCGGACTAGCCCGCGTACCCTACCTGGCCGAAGGCTGGTCCATGCATGCGGCCATCCATCCGGCCAGAGTCGGCCCATAGTCGGCGGTGTCAAGTGTGGGTAAGGGTCAGCGGTCGTGGGGTCGGGTTGCGCCGTACTGGCCAGCCCCTATAGTGACGCCGTTGCCCCGCACGCGGGCTGCCTCAGGCGAAGGCGCCCGTATGAAGAGGAACCCATGCGCCACGACCCGCTAACCCCGGCTGAGCGAAGCGAGAGGATGTCCCGGGTCCGTTCAGTCGATACCAAGCCGGAGATGCGCGTCAGGCGTCTGGTCCATGGAATGGGGTACAGGTACCGGCTACATGTCAGGACGCTGCCGGGCCTCCCAGACCTTGTTTTCAGGTCACGCAGGAAGGTCATTTTCGTGCATGGGTGCTTCTGGCATCAGCACGGGTGTAGCCACTATCGGATGCCGAGGACAAGGCGCCGTTTCAGGGAGCCCAAACTTGCGTCAAACGCGGAACGTGACAGAGTATCACTGATACGGCTTGCGCAGGACGGCTGGGGTGTGCTGGTGGTCTGGGAATGCCAGACCCGGAACGCGGACGAGTTGAGGCGCGTGGTAGCGGAGTTCATGGGCGCAGTATGAAGACCTTCAAGTCGGTCGAGTTGTTCTCGGGGGCGGGCGGTCTTGCCCTCGGCTTGGAGAGCGCCGGTTGGCATCACTTGGCGCTGGTCGAGCGCAACGAACACGCCTGTGCCACGATCCACCTTAACGAGTCGCGGCAGCACCCGCTGGCGAGGAACTGGCGGCTCTACTCGGAAGACGTTCGCGGCATCAAGTATTCCCAACTGGCAGAGTCGGTCGACCTAGTGGCTGGCGGACCACCCTGCCAGCCGTTCTCCTTAGGGGGCAGGCACCGCGCCTTCAATGACTCCCGCGATATGTTCCCCGAAGCCGTTAGGGCCGTGCGGGAGCTTCGCCCTCGGTGCTTTGTGTTTGAGAACGTCAAGGGGCTTCTGCGAGAGAGTTTCGCCACCTACTTCAACTACATCGTGCTGCAGTTGTCCTATCCCGATGTTTCCAGGAAGCCCGACGAGGGCTGGCCGGACCACCTCAGTCGCCTTGAGCGCGTGCATACGGGTGCGGCTGAAATCGGTCTGTCGTACCGCGTCCTGTACCGGCTTCTGAACGCTGCCGAGTACGGCGTTCCGCAGTTCCGCCACAGGGTGTTTGTGGTCGGTTTCCGTTCGGACCTTGGGACCGAGTGGAGCTTCCCAGAGCCCACGCACTCGATGGACCGTCTCCTGTGGGACCAGTGGGTCTCCGGCCGGTACTGGGACGAGCACCGCATAGCGAAACGTGACCGGCCCAAGTGCCCGGAACGTCTGACCCGCCGCGCGGCGCGTCTGGCTGCGGATTTCTGCCTCCTGCCACCACCCGGCGAACGTGCCAAGACCGTCCGTGACGCCTTGACGGGCTTGCCCGATCCAAAGGACGCAGGGCATGTCTTCGCCAACCACGAGTACCGCCTCGGAGCCAGACCGTACCCAGGTCACACAGGAAGCCCCCTCGATGAACCCAGCAAGGCGCTAAAGGCGGGAGACCACGGCGTTCCAGGAGGCGAGAACATGATGGCGCTGCCGGATGGTACATGCCGCTACTACACGGTACGAGAGAGCGCGCGAATTCAGACGTTCCCGGACGACTATGTCTTCAGCGGCTCTTGGACGGAAGCCATGCGGCAAATCGGCAACGCGGTTCCCGTGAAGCTGGCCGAAGCCGTTGGGGCAAGCATCCACAGGCAGGCGGAGTGAGGCAGCATGGCGCCGGACGCGATCCCCAGAATAGCCCCGTTCAACCCACTGGACAAAAGGAACCTCGGGGAGAGCGTTGCCGACGCGATGCTCCTCCAGCCGGTTGGCCCGATGCCACCGAGCCCGTTCATAGGCGCGGGCATTTACGCGATCTACTACACCGGCGATTTCGTTCTCTACGAGCGTATCGCAGAGAGGAACCGAGACGGCAAGTTTGGCTGGCCTATCTATGTCGGGAAAGCGGTTCCCGCCGGGGCGCGCAAGGGCGGCTTTGGCCTGGGGGAGGATCCCGGCCAAGTCATGTACGCGCGACTGTGCCAACACGCGTCGTCTATCGAGCAGGCCAGCAATGTAAAGCTGGGCGATTTCTACTGTCGGTACCTCGTCGTTGAGGATATTTGGATCCCCCTTGCGGAGTCGCTTCTGATTTCCATGTTCTCGCCCGTGTGGAACCGCAAGATTGACGGGTTTGGAAACCACGACCCAGGGAAGGGACGCGCCAATCAGCAGCGGTCGCCGTGGGACGTCATCCACCCTGGGCGCACGTGGGCCGAGAAATTACCGCTCCCCTCGGTGAGCGAGCAGGGCATAAGGGACGGCGCTCAAGCGTACATCGCCGGTGTCCCCCATGAGGTGCAACCCCAAGACGGGGCGGCGGACGCCTAACAGATATTGGGGTCAACCCTC
The DNA here is from genome assembly GCA_903834675.1 of uncultured Victivallales bacterium. The sequence continues at coordinate 18,564 of CAILKC010000164.1, forward strand.
GACTTCTAGCCTTGTATTGACAAAAATATGCCACGCGAGGCGTCCCATCCTTAGTCCTTCGTTCCCAACAAAACCCGACCTGTGCAATAAGGGAGTCCGTCTGGAGCGCTGAAGGCGCGCTGCCATACCAGCCCAGGGCAACGCCCTGGGAATAGGACGGTTATGGGTTTGAGCCCTGTAGGGGCGAGCTATCTGCCATACCTCCGCACCGAGGCC
>CAILKC010000165.1 GCA_903834675.1 uncultured Victivallales bacterium
ATGGGAAGCGCCGGGTGTCCTACGAGGTTGCGGCAAGTCTCATACAAGGGTTCAGTTCAGCCCCCGGCTGCGGGCCGGAGCTACCGATATGCGAACTGCCGATGCCGTGCCGGTGATTCTGCACTTCGTCATGGGCCATTGGAGGTTCTTGCAGAACCCTCGTCTCACCAGCCTCTCGCCTGGAGTCGGCGGTCCGCACCGGCATTGCCGGGGCTTCCGCCGTACATGGGGGTCTTGCAGACGGCGGGCACCGCGAACCCGCCCGGAACGGGCGATGGCATCGCGGGCTCCAGGGCCAGACGCGGGGTTCTGCAAGAGCCTCATTGGTCATTCGACCCTCTGCGGTTCTCGCAGAAGCTGTCGGCCTGGCTTTTGCGGAGTTGGCAGGGTAGGTGCTAGGGAAGGGGGAGCGCAGGAGCCGGGGGTCGGGGTTCATCCGAGACTCCGGCCTGGGGGCAGGACATAAAGGGATGAGGCTTTCAGGCGGTGACGAGCGCTGTAGGTAGTAGAGGCTTCAACAAGGAGCGGACCGATGCGCATGGACGAGAGCTGCGGGCAGAAGCTGGCGTTGCTGGGCGGGCCGAAGGCGGTCAGCGCGGATCCGGGCGACGTCTTTCGCTGGCCGATTGTGACGGCTGAAGACGAGGAGGCGGTGCTGGGGGTGCTGCGGCGCGGGGGGATGAGTGGCACCGAGGTGACCAAGGAGTTCGAGCGGGAGTTTGCGGCTTGGATGGGCACGACGCACGCGCTGGGCTACCCCAACGGCACGGAGAGCTTGCGGGCGGCCATGTGGGCCTGCGGGGTGGGGGCGGGGGACGAGATCATCTGTCCGAGTCTGACCTATTGGGCGAGCGCGGCGCCGGCGCTTTCGCTGGGAGCTGCGGTGAACTTTGCGGACGTAGAGCCGCACTCGTTGTGCCTGGATCCGGCGGACGTTGAGCACCGGATTGGTCGGCGCACCAAGGCGATTGTGGTGGTCCACTACGCCGGCTATCCGGCCGACCTTGATCCCATCATGGAGATTGCCCGGCGGCGGGGCGTGAAGGTGATCGAGGATGTTTCGCATGCGCAGGGCAGCCTGTACAAGGGCCGCTTGTGCGGCACGATCGGCGACATCGGCGCGATGTCGTTGATGTCGGGCAAGAGTCTGGCCGTCGGCGAGGCCGGCATGATGGTGACGAACCAGCGGGAGTTGTACGAGCGCTGCATCGCCTACGGGCATTACGAGCGCACCGGGGCGCCGAGCACCTACAACCCGCCCGACCAGCAGATTACGGACGCCTCGCTGCGGCAGTTCTCCGGGGTGCCGCTGGGTGGCTTCAAACACCGCATGCACCAGCTTTCCTCGGCGATGGGACGGGTGCAGTTGCGGCACTATCCCGCCCGCATCGAGGAGATTCAGCGTGCCATGAACCGCTTCTGGGACCTGCTTGAGGGGGTTCCCGGGATCAAGGCGCACCGGCCGCCCAAGGGCTCCGGTTCCAGCATGGGTGGCTGGTACTTCGCCCGGGGGCTGTACCGGGCCGCGGAGCTGGGCGGGCTGTCGTGCGCCAAGTACGCCGAGGCGGTCCGCGCCGAGGGCGTCGCGTTTGCCTCGCCGGGGGCCAACTACCCGCTGCACACGCATAACGCTTTCCACTACGCCGACCTGTTCGGCACGGGCAAGCCGACCGTGGTCTCCTGGACGGAGCGCGATGTGCGCCAGGGCCCGGGAACGTTGCCGGTGTCAGAGGGCTCGGCCCAGACCATCGTGGGCGTGCCGTGGTTCAAGCATGACCGCCCCGCCGTGATCGAGGACTACGCGGCGGCCTATCGCAAGGTCGCCTTGCAGGCGTCAGCCCTGGTATGAGAGCCGAGCGGAAGGCATCCATGATCGTGTCCGCCGGGCGGCCGGTGCGCTATGGCATCATCGGCACCGGCATGATTGCCCGGGTGCATGCCCAGGCCATCCGGGCGGCCACGGATTCGGTGCTGGTCGCGGTCCATGACAGCGTCCCGGAACGGGCGGCTGCCTTCGCCCGCGAGTTCCAGGTGCCCTGGGACGCCGACCTGGGGGCCTTCCTGGCTCGGTCGGACCTGGATGCGGTGACGCTGGCGACGCCGAGCGGGGCGCGGGCCGACGTCGCGGTGCCCGCGGCGTTGGCTGGGAAGCACCTGCTCTGCGAGAAGCCGTTGGAGGTGACTCTGGAGCGGGTGGATCGGATCATCCAGGCCTGCGAGCGCGGCGGGGTTCTCCTGGCCTGTGTCTTCCAGGCCCGCACGGTGGGCGCGGTCAAGCGTTTGCGGCAGGCCCTCGATGAAGATCGGCTCGGCCGATTGCTGCTGGCCAATGTGCAGGTGCCGTGGTATCGGACGCAGGAGTACTACGACAGCTCGCCCTGGCGCGGCACCTGGGAACTCGACGGCGGCGGCGCGCTCATGAATCAGAGCATTCACATCGTCGACTTACTGCTCCATTTTCTGGGCGCGCCCGAGTCGGTCATGGCCTATGCTGACACCCTGGCCCACGAGCGCATCGAGGTTGAGGACACGGCGGTGGCGGCCGTGCGTTTCCGGAATGGGGCCTTGGCGACGATTGCGGTTACGACCGGGGTTGCGCCTGGTTTTCCGCGTCGGCTCGAGCTCTGCGGCTCGAAGGGCTCCGTGGTGCTTCTCGACGAGCGCCTGGAACGCTGGTGCATACCCGAGAGCGAAACGCACTACATGACGGCGGCGGCGGAGATGTCCGAACGACACGGCAACCTCAGCGGCGCCGCCGACCCGGCGGCCATCTCGGCGGACGGTCACCGGGAGCAGGTCGAGGACCTCACCCGGGCCATCCTTACGGGCGGCGCCCCCATGGTGTGTGGTCGTGAGGCCCGCCGGGCGGTGGAACTGATTCTGGGCATCTACGAATCCGCCCGTACGGGCAGGTTGTTCCGCTTCACCTGAGGAAGAAAACCCATGACCTGGCAGGACCTCGGTCGGCAGCAGCTTCTGGTCTACACGACGGCATGGTGCCCTGACTGCCATCGCCTCAAGCGCATCCTGGCGGATCATCAGGTGGCTTTCACCGAGGTCGATATCGAGGTCGACCCCGCGGCCGCGGTGCGGCTGCAGCAGCAAACTCGCCGCAGCGCGATTCCCTTTGTGCAGATCAACGGCGGCCCGATGGTTCGAGGCTGGCACGAGGCGGTGCCCGGACGTTTTTCCGACGCCATTTTTCTCGCTGAAGTCGCCGCGGTTCTGGATACGGTTGGAAACGCGTGAAGGTGCGGTATCTTTGCGCACGCCCCGCGCTGGCCTTGCTAAAGCGGCCAGGGGCGGACGGTATGAGGCGGCAGATCAGTGCCGCGTTCTCGGCGCCGGGTTTCCGGCCGAAGGTGCGGCGCCGCCGGTAGAGTTTAGCGGAACCCCATGGCTCCGTGTGGGTCTGATGCAGCGACCGCCCCTTCGCGTGCGGAAATAGGGTGGCCGCGGTTCTGCTTGCGTCGGATCGAAGCGCCTGCTTCGGCAGGCCGGTGCGGACGGCGGGACGTGACGGTCAGGAGACGGGGTGAGTTAGCGGCTCCCTGGGTTCGGGTGGGTCGATGTACAGAGGAGGCATCTGGGAATGCAGCGCAAGGCCAAGGACAGCGAGACGTTGAAGGACAGCGAGAAGCCGAAGAGCAGCGCCAAAGCTGCGGCCGCCGAGAAGCCGAAGAGCAGCGCCAAAGCCGCGGCCGCCGAGAAGCCGAAGAGCAGCGCCAAAGCCGCGGCCGCCGAGAAGCCGAAGAGCAGTGCCAAAGCCGCGGCCGCCGAGAAGCCGAAAAGCAGCGTCAGCGCCCCCGGCGCCGAGAAAACGGCGGACAGCGAAAAGTCCGGGGACCTGATCACGGTGCGGGGTGTGGTGGCGCCTTCGGAATGGGACATGCGCGACGAGGTCACGGCGGTCACCATCTATGCGCAGGACGAGGCCGAGTATCTGGTCAACGCCCGCTCGATGGTGAAGCGCCTGACGAAGCTCATGGATGAAGAGATTGAGGCGCACGGGATGCTCGGCGTGGACGAGTATGGCAACGAGGTGTTTGTGGTGGCGGATTTCGCCCCGATCGATGTCGAGACGGATGAGGATGGCGGCGGCGAATGGGATGACGAAGAGGACGTGATTGCGGAAGACGACGCAGAGCTGGATGAAGAGGTCGCTGGGGAGGATGGCGAGGAGTGGAGTGAGGACGGAGGGCGGCGGCGCCGAGCTGCCCCAGGCGGCTGGAAGCGGCGTGAGAAAAAAATCTGAGTCACGCCGCATCAGGGAGCGCTAGAACGCACGTGCCAACCAAGACGTCCTCCATCGAGCGTTGGACCAGCGAGCGCTCCGCCGATCTCTATGGCATCCGGGAGTGGGGAGCCGGCTACTTCGCGGTCAACGACGAGGGGGAGGTAGTCGTCACTCTCCAGGGTGAGGAGGGCTCCTGCACGATCAGCCTCATGGGCGTGGCGGCGGGCTTGAAGGCACGCGGCCTGGGGTTGCCGTTGCTGCTCCGTTTCGGAGATATCCTCGATTCACGTATCGCTATGCTGAACAACGAGTTCAAGAGCGCCATGAAAGAGGCTGGTTACAAGGGCGAGTACCGGGGCGTCTACCCCATCAAAGTCAACCAGCAGCAGCAGGTGATCGAGGAGATCACGCACTTTGGCAAGCGTTACCACCATGGGCTGGAAGCGGGCAGCAAGGCGGAGTTGATTGCCGCCCTGGCCTACCTGGACGATGCTCAGGCCTATCTGGTGTGCAATGGTTACAAGGACGAAGAGTTCATCGATCTTGCCTTGTTCGGTCAGAAGATGGGCATCAACACGGTGCTGGTGCTGGAGATGCCCAGCGAGCTGCCGCTGATCCTGCGCCGCGCTCAGATCCTGGGGGTACGCCCCTGCATTGGGGTACGCATGAAGCCGAGCACCCGCGCCAGCGGGCACTGGAATGACTCCGGTGGGGATCGCAGTGTGTTCGGCCTGAATGCGGCACAGGTCATCGAGGTGGTGGACCAACTGCGGCAGGCCGAAATGCTGGACTGCCTGCAGTTGCTGCACTACCACCTCGGTTCGCAGTTGCCCAACATCCGCGACATCCGCCGTGGGGTGGCCGAAGCCTGTCGCGTCTACACGGGACTGGTGCAGGAGGGCGCGCCCATGGGCCTGCTGGACGTGGGCGGGGGGCTGGCGGTGGACTATGACGGCTCGCACACCAATTTCGGCAGCAGTCGCAACTACACCATCAGCGAGTACTGCTCCGATCTGGTCGAGGTCGTGATGACGGTCTGTGATGAGGCCGGGGTGCCGCACCCGACGCTGATCAGCGAGTCCGGGCGGGCCCTGGTGGCCTATTACTCGGTGCTGCTATTCAACATCTTGGATACCAATCAGTTCGCTCTTGATATGGCGTCCGTCAAAGCCGATCGCGAGAGCCATGAACTAGTGCAGAACATGCTTCAGGTGCGGGACGATCTGACCGTGAAGAATGCCCAGGAGTGCCTGCACGACCTGCTCTACTACCGGGACGAGGTGCGGGCACGCTTCGAGCACGGTGGCATCTCCCTGCGCCAGCGGGCGGTGGCCGAGCAGATCTTCTGGACGGTGTTGTCGGAGATTGGCGAGACGGTTCCCAACCGCCGCTATGTACCCGAGGAGCTGACCGGACTAGCGGACGCCCTGACCGACATCTATTACGCCAACTTCAGTGTGTTCCAGAGTCTGCCCGACGCCTGGGCTATCGACCAGTTGTTCCCGATCATGCCGATTCACCGTCTCGGCGAACGGCCGACGCGACAGGCCATCCTCTCGGACATCACCTGCGACTGCGATGGGAAGATTGACCGTTTCATCGATCTGCACGACGTCAAGGGTAGCCTGCCGCTGCACGCGCTGAAGCCGGGGGACGACTACATTCTGGGCGCCTTCCTGGTGGGCGCTTACCAGGAGACGCTGGGGGACCTGCATAACCTGCTGGGCGATACCAACGTGATTACGGTGCGCTGCATTGGTGATGGCGAGGTCGAGTACACCCGCGAGATTGAGGGCGACAGCGTGGCCGATGTGCTGGCCTATGTGGAATATGATCCGAAGGTGATGGCGGACTTGGTGCGCCAGAAGGCCGAACGGGCGGTTCGTTCAGGATTGATCTCCCCGCGGGACCGGCGGGAAATCCTGGACGCCTACCAGAATGGCCTGCGCGGCTACACCTACTACGAGCCGTAATGGAACTAGAGAACCGCATCATCGATTTTCTCGGCAGTACCGAGATGGTCCTCGCCGTCGTTCTCCGCCAGACGCACGACAAGCTGCAGGTCCAGCTTGAGGGCGGCCGCAACGACCGCGCCACGGAGCGCCAGGTTGTCGCCGTGCATGGCGTGGCTGGCGCCGACCCTTCCCGGGCGCTGCAGGCTCTGGCTGCCCGCATACAGGCGAGCATGGCCGAGGTCGATCTGGAGCTGCTTTGGGAGAGCCTGCAGGACCACCCCGGCCCGATCGCCATCAGCGCCATGAGTCGAGAGTACTTCGGCGATGTCGAACCCCTGCATCTCTCGGCCCTGGCCCGCTGTCTGGCGGCTGACCCGGTCCGCTTCCGCCGCAAAGGCTTGGAGTTCAGCGTCCGTACGCGCGCCGAAGCGGCCGAGGTGGAGGCGTTGCGGCGGAAACGGGCCGACCGGGCGCAACTGCGGGATCATTCCCAGGCGTGGGTCCGGGCCCAGCTCGCCAGCCAGGACCGGGGAACGCTGACCGTGCCGGCCGAGATGCAGGACTTTGTCCGCCAGGCCCGCGACTACCTGCTGGTCGGACACAACTGTGACGCGGTCAACACGCTGTCCGAGGTGGCCGGCAGCCGACGCACCGCCCGCGACGTCGCTCTCGAGCTGGTGACCCGGACCGGTAACCTACCCGCCGATGCGGACCCCTTTCTGCTGGTCAACGGCATTCACGCCGGCTTCTCTGCCGCGGTGCTGGAGTACGCCGGGAGCCTGGCGCCCTATGCCGCCGACAGCGCCCGGACCGACTACTCCTCGATCGAGAGCTTCAGCATCGACGACGACGAGACGCGCGAGGTGGACGACGCCGTCTCGGTGGATCGTCACGGTGAGCGCACCATCGTGGGCATACACATCGCGGACCCCGCCCATTTTGTGGCCAAGGATGATGTTCTGGACCGCGTCGCCATGGAGCGACCGCTGTCGCTGTACCTGCCGACGACCACGGTGATGATGTTTCCCGATCGTCTCAGTTGCGACCTGGCCAGCCTCAGCGAGGGCAAGCTGCGCGCCACCCTGAGTTTCCGGGTCACCTTTGGCGCTGACGGCGCCATCGAGGACTGGCAGTTTTCCGGGGCCCAGATTCGGGTGACCCGGCGTCTGAGCTACGACCAGGCCGATGCTCTGCTGGCGGCGCCGCAGGGCACGCTGGGCGAGGCCTTGACGCGGCTGCTGCAGATCAGCGAGACGCTGGCGGCGGGGCGGGTCGCGGCGGGCGGCTTCATCCTATCCAAGCCCGAGCCCAGCATCCATGTGGTTGCGGGCCGGATCACGGTGAAGGTACTGGACCCCAACTCGCCTTCCCGCCGCGTGGTCAGCGAGATGATGGTGTTGGCGAATCGGCTCACGGCCGAATATGCCTTGCGCCACGATGTGCCGGTGATCTACCGGGTGCAGGATCCGCCCTCCGAGCCAGTGCAGAGCATGACCCGCTATGACCCGGTCGACTTCGAGCGCCAGGTGCGCAAGCTCAAACGGACGCGGCTGAGCACGATTCCACAGCGTCATGCTGGCCTGGGGCTGGAGCTCTACACCCAGATCAGTTCGCCGATCCGGCGCTACGCCGACCTGGTGTTGGCACGGCAATTGGACGCCCACGTCGAGCGCCGCCCCTTTCCCTATTCGCAGGTGGAGTTGCTGGAGGTCCTCGGCGCGGTGGAGCGCATGAGCCAGCAGAACCGCACCCTGGAGCGCGAGGCGCGCCGACACTGGCTGCTGGAGTACGTCCGGCAACAGAAGATGGGCGAAGACCTCGAGGCGGTGGTGGTCAACCGCGACGGCCGCTTCGTCCTGGCTGAACTCGATGGCGTCTTCGAGCGCGGGGTGCTCTTTACCATCGGCTCGGTGCAGGTGGGCCAGCGGGTTCGCGTCCGGGTGCGCGATGTCCATCCTAAAGAAGGGAAGATGGCCCTGGAGATGATCAGCTAAGGAGTTGCCATGGTTGAGAAGCTGGCGAAAGCCACGTGGTTCAAGGCGCGGCGCGGGCCGCTGGTGCTGGTGATCATGGACGGGGTCGGCTATGGCGCCTACGCGGAGGGCGATGCGGTGCGCTCGGCGCTGACCCCGACGCTGGACTGGCTGCATGCCAACTGCCCGAATGTGCGTCTGCAGGCGCACGGCAAGGCGGTGGGGCTGCCTTCCGACGAAGATATGGGCAATAGCGAGGTCGGACACAACGCCATCGGCGCCGGCCGGGTGTTTGCGCAGGGCGCGATGCTGGTGAACCGCTCCATCGCGAGCGGCGCGATGTTCGGGGGGAAGGCCTGGCAGGAGGTGCGCGGCAACTGCGTCGAGAAGCAGTCCACGCTGCACTTCCTTGGCCTCTTCTCCGATGGCAATGTGCATAGCCACTTGGACCATCTGAAGGCCATGATCGTCCGCGCCAAGGCGGAGGGGGTGCGCCGGGTGCGGGTCCATATCCTGCTCGATGGTCGCGACGTCGGCGAGACCAGCGCCCTGGAGTACGTCGACCCTTTTGAGAGCTTCCTGGCGGAACTCAACCGGGGTGGGCAGTTCGACGCGCGCATCGCCTCCGGCGGTGGTCGCATGTGCATCACCATGGACCGCTACCAGGCCAACTGGAGCATGGTGCAGCGCGGTTGGGACACGCACGTGCATGGCCAGGGCCGCACCTTTGCCTCGGCCCGGCAGGCGATCGAGACCCTGCGGGCCGAAACCCATGCCATCGACCAGGATCTGCCGCCTTTTGTTATCGCCGCGGATGGCCAGCCCGTCGGCCGGATCGAAGACGGGGATGCGGTCGTGTTCTTCAACTTCCGCGGCGACCGGGCCATCGAGATCACGGCCGCCTTCGAGCAGGAGACGCTGGCGACGCTTGAGCGTGGTCGGCGCCCGCAGGTGGTGTACGCCGGGATGATGGAGTACGACGGCGACCAGCATGTGCCGCGGCGCTACCTGGTGGAACCGCCCTCGATCGACCGCACCGTCGGCCAGTACCTCTGCGCCACGGGCGTGCGCTCCATGGCGATCAGCGAGACGCAGAAGTACGGCCATGTTACCTACTTCTACAATGGCAACAACTCCGGCTACCTCGACGCGAAGCTGGAGAAGTACGTCGAGATCCTCTCCGACGTTCTGCCCTTCGAACAACGCCCCTGGATGAAGGCCGCCGAGATCACCGACAAGGTGCTCGAGGCGATCGCCTCCGGCCAGTTCGACTTCATCCGTCTGAACTTCCCCAACGGCGATATGGTCGGCCATACCGGCGTCTACCAGGCGGTCGAGATCGCGGTGGAGACGGTCGACCTCTGCCTGGGGCGCCTGCGCCAAGCGGTCGCGGCGGCGGGCGGCATCCTGCTGGTCAGCGCGGACCACGGCAACGCCGACGACATGTACGAGCATGAGAAAAAGACCGGCGCGGTGAAGATCGAGAATGGCATTGCGAAGGTCAAGACGGCGCACTCGCTGAACCCGGTGCCGTGCCTGCTCTTCGATCCGAGCTGGGCCGAAGAGTACGCTCGGGAACTCCGGCCGGGCCTGGGCATCAGCAGCCTGGCGGCAACCTGTCTCAATCTCCTGGGGTACGAAGCCCCGCCGGACTACGACCCGAGCCTCCTGGTGCGGCCCTAGGCTCTGGCAGGGCCTCAGGAAGGAAGCCCCGGCAGGCCCAGGCCGGGAGTCGGCCCCGCTTGCCCCCCTGGAGCCCGCGATGCCAAGCCCGTTGCGGGCAGGTTCGCGGTATCCCCATATACGGCGGAAGCCCCGGCAGAGCCGGTGCGGACCGCCGGCTCCAGAGGGAGGCAGTACCCGCCGACGTGATGGGACCGCGGTATCCCCCGAGACGGTGGGCGGTGGCGTCGTGATTTCCGCAGCCCTGTAGCTGCTGGGGCGCTCCTGTACTTGCGGCGGTGCGGCAGTATAGTACCAAGCCCAACCGCTCTCAGGCGGCGGGCCGGGTAGGCTCTGCGGCGGTCGTACTGCCCCCGCGTCACCTGGAATCGAGCCGTCCCGACCAATCTGGCAGCGACCGTACCGGTGTTAGTCCGGACGGCATCAGGACCCCATGGAACAAAGTAAGATTCGCAACATCGCCATCATCGCCCACGTCGATCACGGCAAGACCACGCTGGTCGACGTGTTCTTCAAGCAGGGCCACATGTTCCGCGACAACCAGCAGGTGGCCGAGCGCCTGATGGACTCCATGGACCTGGAGCGTGAGCGCGGCATCACCATCGCCGCGAAGAATGGTTCGTTCCGTTACGGCGACTACTGGATCAACATCATCGACACCCCTGGACATGCCGATTTCGGCGGCCAGGTCGAGCGCGTTCTGAAGATGGCCGACGGCGCGCTGCTGCTGGTGGATGCCGCGGAAGGGCCCATGCCGCAGACCTACTTTGTGCTGAAGAAAGCGCTGGCGTTGGCCCTGCCCATTGTGGTGGTCATCAACAAGATCGACAAGCCGGCCGCGCGTCCGCACTGGGCCGTGGACGAGGTTTTCGACCTCTTTGTCAAGCTGGGCGCCCCGGACCATATCCTTGACTTCCCCGTGGTCTACGCCTGTGCGCGGGATGGCTACGCGCTGCATGATCCGACGGACACGCCCAAGGACCTTGAGCCTCTGTGTGAGAAGATCGTCTCGCACATTCCGCCGCCAAGCGGCGCGCCCGATGCCCCGTTGCAGATGCTGGTGAGCAGTCTCGATTACTCGCCCTACCTCGGCCGTCTGGGCATCGGCAAGATCACCTCGGGCACGCTGAACATCAACAAGGACATCGTGGTGGTTCTGCGCGACGGTCGCACCATCCCGGCGCGCATCACCAAGCTCTACCGTTTCGAGGTCAACCGGCAGGTTTCCATCGAGGAAGCCGGCACGGGCGAGATCGTGGCCGTGGCGGGTATGGAAGAGGTGACGGTCGGCGTCACCTACACCGACCCCATCAACCCGATCCCCCTGCCACCCTCGCCCATCGATCCGCCGACGATCAGCATGAACTTCATCCCCAACGATTCGCCGTTTTCCGGCCGCGAAGGCACCTTCGTCACCAGCCGCCACCTGATCGAACGGGTGGAGCGCGAATGCATGAGCGACGTGGCGTTGCACGTCGAGCCCCTGACGGACAGCATGGGCTACAAGGTCAGCGGCCGCGGCGAGTTGCACCTGTCGATCCTCATCGAACGCATGCGCCGCGAGGGCTACGAGCTGCAGGTGACCCGCCCGCAGGTCATTTACCGTGAGGAAAATGGCCAGAAGCTCGAGCCGTTTGAGGAGCTGACCGTCGACGTCGCGGAGCAGTATGTGGGCCCGGTCATCGAGAACCTCGGCCAGCGCCGTGGTCTGATGATCGGCATGGAGACGGCCAACGGCATGGCCCGGCTCGTCTACCGCATCCCCACCCGCGGTCTGCTGGGCTTCCGGAGCGAGTTTCTGACCGAGAGCAAAGGCCTCGGCGTCATGAACTACATCTTCAGTGACTACGGCCCCTACGCCGGCGCCATTCGCGGTCGGCAGCGCGGCGTCCTCGTCTCTATGCTGGATGGCAGCACCGTGGCCTATGCCCTGTTCAGCCTGCAGGACCGCGGTCGGCTGTTCTGCAAGCCCGGTCTGCCCGTCTACCGCGGCCAGATCGTCGGCGAGCATTGTCGCGAGAACGATTTACTGGTCAACCCCTGCAAAGCCAAGAAGATGACCAACGTGCGCGCCGCCGGGTCGGACGAGAACGTGATCCTGACGCCGCCTATCGAGATGAGCCTCGAAGAGCAGATTGCCTACATCAACGATGACGAGCTGGTGGAAGTCACGCCGAAAGCCGTGCGCCTGCGCAAGCGGGAGGTGCGGAAGTGGTACGGTCCGAGCAGCGATAAGTGATCGGGGAGACCGGGGTAAGGCTCGCAGCATCGGCGCCCCCTGACCACGCGCTGCCGGTAGCAGTCCGCCTCGGCAGGACCGCTGCGAGCTTCGACTGGAGGGCAAGGCCATGCGAACAGCCCAACTGGGCGACTGTGTGCGGTTGCACTATTTCTGCCGTCGGCAGGATGGGACCCCCGTCGAGTCCACGCTGAAGGGGCCGCCCGCGGAGATAACCCTCGGCGAATGGCTGCTTCTGGAAGCGGTGGAACAGGCCGTCGTCGGCATGGCTCCGGGCGACCGTAAGACCGTCCTCCTGCTGCCCGCCAAGGCCTTCGGACCGTACCGTGACGACCTGGTCTGCGAGGTGCCGCGCGCCAAGCTCTCTGAGCACGTCGAACCCCAGCCCGGGATGCTGGTGCAGGTGACGGCTCCGGGCCAGGGTTGCCCGAGCCAGGGGGTCATCGTCGAACTGGTCGGAGACCATGCCGTGGTGATTGACGGCAATGACCCGCTGGCCGGCGAGACCCTGGTCTACGAGCTGCACTGTGTTGACTTCGTCGACTGACAGTGGCCTGCCGCGGCTCGCCTCGTCTCCATTCCGGCGCCTGCTCCACGGTACTGCCGTCATCCTTGCCCAGCGCCGACAACCGAGTGTTGTTGCCGTCCCGGAACGGGCTCGCAGCAACGCATCGGCGTGGCTGGTTTCGCGTCCACCATCGGGCTATGCTAGGGGCGGAGATCGCGAGTTTCAGCACGGACAGGTCTTCTCTATGGCAGTCTTTATTCCGAGCTTGGCGCCTTCCGCAGGCAGCGCGGCGACGCTGATGTTTGTGGTGAGCCGGTCCGGCGACCTGCTGGTGGTGTCCGGGGAGCCGCCCCGGTTGCCGCGGCCGTGTCCGCTAGCGCCCGCGTCCGGCAGTGCCGCCCCGTCGGGCGTCTTCATGGGGCACCTGGGCGACGCGGCCTGCTTTGCCCAGTGGGGGCCGGATGCCGCCCCGGTCGGCACGGAGTACCGCAACCTGCGCGAGATGCTGACCCAACTCGAGGAGCCTCTTGGTCCCCTGGCTGGTCGGGCTCGGCAGCTTCTCGAATGGGAGCGCGATCACCGGTACTGCGGTCGCTGCGGCACCCCCATGCAGGACAAGGGCGACGAGCGAGCCAAGGTCTGCCCAGCCTGCGCGCACCTCTGCTTCCCCCGCATCAACCCGGCCATCATCGTCGGCATCAGGCGTGGGGACGCGATCCTGCTCTGCCGTAACCGGCGTTTTCCGGGCAGCATGCATAGCATCGTAGCCGGCTTCGTGGATGTGGCCGAGACCCTGGAGCAGACCGTCGAGCGCGAGGTGGCCGAGGAGGTCGGCCTGCGGGTGCGTGACATACGCTACTTCGGCAGTCAGTCCTGGCCTTTCCCCACGGGGCTGATGCTGGGCTTCACCGCCACGGCCGAGCCGGGTGACATCCGGGTAGATGGAGACGAGATCGTCGAAGCCGATTGGTATACCGCCGCCAACCTCCCCACCATTCCACGCCCCGGCAGCATCTCCCGACGGATCATCGAAAGCGTGCTGGGACTGGAGTGAGGAGTACTGGGGACGGGTAGGGTTCTGTCCAGTCCGTCCAGTGGGTCCGGTTCGTCCAGTCCCTGCCTAACGGAGGGTCCCATGTACCCAAGGCTGCTCTCTGCTGGCCGCGCTGCCCTGTACCTCGTCTCTGTCGCCGGGTTGGCCGGTGTACTGACGGCCGCCACCGAGCCGCCCTTGCCCGTCGGCGCCGGGCCGGTGTGGGATAGCGCCAAGGCCTGGCAGGTCTCGTCGGAGAGCCGTGGCCGCATCTGCCTGAATGGGCTCTGGCGCTTCCGTTCGGCGGCTTTTCCGGGGCCAGCGCCGGCCTTCCGTGATGCTTTCGATACGCCCGGTCTTGACGGTTGGGTTCTGGGCGAGCCGGGCCGGGGCTCATGCCGACTGGACGCCGATACGGAGGTCAAGCAGACGGGCACCGGCGCTCTACGGCTGAGCGTGGATATCCCGCCTCAGACCAATTTCTACCACCTGGCCCGTTCGGTCATGCTGCAAGCGGATACGGCCTACACTCTTACGGTCGCGATCCGCACCGAACTCACGTCTGGCTATGTCGCTCTCGAAGTGCAGGACCAGCGCAATCGCTTCGACGGCCCTACTCCTGAGATCTTTCTGGCCCAGGCGAGCGACCGGACTGCCGGCAAGACCCCCTGGCGGCGCCTTTCTCTGGTCTTCCGGACTCGCCCCGGCGGCAGCGCGCACCGGCTCATGGTGCGCTATTACGGCGGCGACGAGGCCTGGAAGGGCACCGTGTGGCTTGATGACCTCACCATCACCGAACGCAGCACGGGTATCCCGGCCGCTGCCCTGCCGCCGCCGGACGACGCCTGGGGTTTCTGCAAGGTCCCCGGTAATCCCAAGTCGAGCGAGATGGTGACCTACTGGCACAGCGCAGACCCAGCCAAGGGCAAGTCTGGCGCCATGGAGTACGCTTGGTACGAACGCGAGGCGCAGATTCCCGCCGCCTGGGGTGGCCGCCGCATCGTGGTCAACCTCGAACGGGTCTCGACGCGGCTGCGGCTGTACTGCAATGGCGAGCCGGCGGGCGAGGTGGGCTGGTTCGGCGGGGAGGTCGACGTTACGGGCTGGGCCAAGCCCGGCAGCACGGTCCGCCTGACGGCCCTGGTGCGCGGCCTGGCGGCCGACGATGTCTCCGACCTGGTCTCTGAACGCGGCCTGCAAAGCTGGCAGCGCCAGGCGGGATCCTGCGCCCTGGGTGGCGATATCTGGCTGGATTCCGGGCCCGCGCTCGGACCGCGCCTGGGGCGCTTTCTGATTCACACCCGTGTTTCCGATCTGAGCATCGCGGTCACGGCGCCCCTGCTCGAGCTGCCGCCCACGGGGGTGCCGGCAGGCCTGACCCTGGTTTGCGAAGTCCGCGACAGCGGGCGTGTGGTCAAGGAGTTTGCCGCGCCAGTCGCTGCTGATAACCGCCCGGCCTTCGCGCGGGCCTCTTGGCCGGAGGCGGAGTGCTGGGACATCGGTAAACCTCGCCTCTACACTCTGACCGTCAGCCTGAAACGTGGCCAGGATACCCTCGATCAGGCCCTGCCCGAGACCTTCGGCTTCCGTGAGTTCGAGATCCGCGGGCGCTTCTTCTACCTCAACGGCAGCCGCGTCAACCTGCGACCCTGCTCGTACAACGTGGCGCGCCTCTACACCCTCTCGCCGGACTGTCTTGAGCGCTGGTTCGACCGCATTGTCGCCGAAGGCCGCAACCTGGTCTACACCGAGAGCGTCGACAGCCCCAACCGCAACGAGGCCCTGCAACCGGTATTGCAGGCGGCCGACGCGCACGGGGTGCTGATGGCGATTACGCCGTTGCAGATCAACCCCTTCTGGGAGCGCCTCGACGATCCCGCCGTGCGCAACGCATTCGCGCAGCACCTGCGCCAACGCGCCGAACGGGTCTGGAACCACCCCTCGCTGGTGCTCTACCGCCTGAACATGAACTTCTGCGGCTACGCCCAGGATCAGAATCCGCTCTTGCTCAGTGGTGAGGTCAGGCCCCCGGCGGACTCCGTCCTCGGCCGTAAGTTCGCCGCTGCGGCGCTGTCCTCGCAGCTCCTGGCGGAGATTGACCCCACCCGGCGCAGCTACCACCACGCCAGCGGCAATGCCGGCGACATCTACACCCTCAATAACTACCTCTGCTGGCCGGAACCGCAGGACCTGCGCGAGTGGCTCAGCGTCTGGGCCGAACGCGGCGTGAAGCCCTTGATGATGGTCGAGTTCGACCTGCCTTATCCCGGCTCGTTCAGCCTGCTTGACCCGAGCTCGTGGTGGTCCACTGAACCGCTGATGACCGAGTACGGCGCCATCCTTCTGGGGGAACGCAGTTATGCTCTGGAAGAGGACGACTACCGTGACTTCACCGAGCTGGCTTGGAACCGCGGCGCGCAGAAGTGGGAGTCGGCCTATGGCTACTACTGCTCGGCCGTGCCGGCCATCGTCGACGAGTGCTCGGCGGCCTACTATGCGACCGTGTTGCCGGCCTGGCGGACCTGGGGCCTTTCCGGCGGCATCAACCCCTGGGAATATGCCACCGCCCGGCTGAAGCAGCGCGCCGCCGCGCCGAGCAACGTCGGTGGCATGCGGGTGCGGCCGCCCGACGTGCCGCTGCCCACCGACTGGGAGACGCTCCAGCGCCCTGGCTTCGCGCCGGACCGCTATGTCTACGACGTGCGCGGCAACGGCCACATCCAGACCTACGACATCCCCGGCCTGCCGACGGAAGCCGAGTACCTCGAACCCACCCTCTGGGGCAAGGCCATGCCTGAGCTTCTCAGGCCGCTCTACGCCTACATCGCCGGACCGGGGGATGACTGGCCCGAACAGGATCACGCCTACTACGCCGACGAGACCCTGCGCAAGAGCCTGGTCCTGCTCAACGACCGGCGCGCCGCGGCGACCTATACGGTGCGCTGGCGGGTCGTGCTTGGAGATCGGCTGCTCAGCGAGCGGAGCGAGACCGCCCAGGTCGTGGAGGCCGCAGGTCAGGGCCGTCTCGTGCTGCAAGCGGACCTGCCGGAGTTGCAGGGTGCCGCCGACGGCGAAATCCAGGCGGAGGTCAGCGTCGCTGGCGAGGCCATCCCAGTGGCTCCTTTCGCCTTCCAGGTGCATCCCCGACCGGCCCGGCCGGCGCTGCCTGACGGGTGGGTACTGTATGATCCCAAGGGCCGCACCTCGGCCGCTCTGGCTCGCCTCGGCCTGAAGCTGCCTGCGCTTGGCGGTGAGGTCCTGCCGGCAAGCGCTAAGGTGCTGCTGCTGGGGAGCGAGGCGCTGAGCCAGGAGGCGTGGCCGAAAGGCTTCCGTGACCTGCCGACCCGCGTCGCGGGCGGCCTGCAAGTGCTGCTGTTTGAGCAGACGCCGGAGGCGCTCGAGAAGCACTTCGGCCTGCGCGCTTTCAGCCGCGGCTCCCGCCAGGTCTGGGTGCGTGACCGCAGCCACGCCTTCCTTGCCGGTCTGAGCAACCGCGACCTGGCGGACTGGCGCGGCAAGACCAGCCTCGGCCCGCTGGACCCGGCTCCGGCCAGCCTGGACGAGTCGCAGCGCTGGAAGCGCGTCTGGCGCTGTTCGCAGCGCGGCACGGTCGCCTCAACCATCGTCGAGAAACCCCACTGCGGCGCTTTTCGGCCGCTGCTCGATGGCGGCTTCGACCTGCGCTACATGATGCTCTGGGAGGTCCCCGAAGGGCAAGGTCGGCTGGTGTTCTGTCAGATGGACGTCAGCGACCGCCTCGGCCAGGAACCGGCCGCCGACCGCCTGGTCGGCAACCTCCTCGCTGAACTGGCCGTCTGGACGCCACCGCCGGTCTCCGCACTCTGCCTGGCAGGAGCCCCGGACACCATCGCCGACCTGCAGGCGCTTGTGCCCGGTGCGCCCGCCAACCCGGCGTTGCTGGCGCCGACGCCGGGCGGCGTTGTCCTGGCCGGTCGCGGCTGCGCCGCCTGGCTGACGCAACAGGCCCCGGCGCTCAGAGCCCTGCTCGCCGCCGGGGGCCAGGTGCTCGCGGCGGGATGCACTGCCGAGGACGCACAGGCGCTCGAAGAAGCCTGCGGTGTACGCCTGGCCCTGCAGGAGCAGACCCGCGGCGGCACGCTGCTCCCCGACGCCTTGCCGACCGCGCTTCGTGGCATCGGCCCGGCCGAGACCCACTGGCGTGAACGGCGCCGCGTCCTCACCGTTTCCCAGGTTCCGCTTGGCGGCTGGCGCAGCCCCGCGGGCATCCTGGCCTGCCTCCCAGCGGGCAAGGGCACCCTCATCTGGCTCGCCGCGCTGCCGGCTGACTTCGACCCCGCCCGGCGGCCCGACCTCGTCTTCACCAAGGTCAACACCGCCCGGTTGCTGACCCTGATCCTGACCAACGGCGGCGTCCGTACGCCCTCGGCAGGCTGGTCTGCGGGACTGGCCTCGGCGCAACCTGCCGCCGACAGCCTGCCGACGCTCTACCTCGACCGCCGCGTGCCGCGCGATGACCCCTATGCCTACATGCGCTGGTAGACTGGAAATGGCCATTTTTCTCGACCTGTGCAATAACGATGGGCCAAGGTATTCAGCCCCAAAGGGGCGCCCTCTACCAGCCCAGGGCAAGGCCCAATGAATCAGGGACATACACCAGTGTGTCGTCCGGCAAATCCGTCTCAGCTTCGGCAATGCTAGCGAAGCCGTCGGCGACTGAGTAGACTAACGCCATGAGCAAGGCCGAAATACTCGCGAAACTGCCGAAACTGGCGCCTCCAGAATGCGTGGATCTGGCGCTCTTTGGGGGTGAGGGCGGGGGCGGACGCAGCCCCAGATGGATCCCGCAAAGCTGCGTCAAGCCGCAGGCAGTCCAAAGAGTCCCGCTGGCGCTGGGACTCGTTATCATACCGCGCCGGCCGCGAGGCCAAGCTTTGGACTGTCGGTGGCTCGACACCGCTTTCCGTCCGTGTGTCGGCCTGCCGATCCAGCACCCGTAGCTTCTCCATGACGTTGTACATGCCCGTCAGGGTCAGCTCGGGGTACAGCGCCTGGCGCGCCTTGCGCTGCGCGTCGAGCTGCTCGCCCAAGGCCCGAATGCGCGCCTTCTGCTCCTCGGTCGCGGCGGGGAAGG